>CAVCIJ010000001.1:0-5524 GCA_963601995.1 bacterium
CCTAAAGAATATGAAAGTCCTAAAAGATTTACAGAAATGTAGGGATTTTCTATAGTTCCGCTGGCAGTTATCCGTGCGCTCAAAGAATCGTCAGTCTGCTGACCTTCAGAGAAAAAAAACATAGGAAATTTTTGTATATCAGCGTTCAGATTAAAAAACAAATCGCTCATCAAAGATTCGCCAGAAAGCGCCTTTTGCATAGGATTTGTGATTTCGCCGCCAAGAGTAATTTTTTGATCCAGAACATCGCCAGTTAAATCAAGATTTAAATTTAAATTCTTAAAAATTCCGTCGTTTATGTTCCAGAGTGCATAGGCAGTTCCAGAGAGTGCCGCCACAGAATCACTCACATTTATTGAAGAAAAAACAATTCCGCTTTTATCTACAGAAGCTGAAAGTGCAATTTTTGGATGAGTTCTTAAAACGCCATTCAATTCGTCAATACTGAAATTTGCAATATTTACACTAAAAGTCTCAAAATCCCTGTAATTAAACTCAAGGTTCATTCCAAAGGAAAAAAGAAAATCTGCAATATTCAAAGGGAGTGAATCAAAGCGTGCTGAACCTGAAATTCCGTTTTTAAAGTCTGCAGCAAGTTCAAATCCGTAAGAACCAGAAAGATTAAGCCACATATCCGAAAAAATTCCATTGAATTCGTAAGGAATTTCATTAAAATTCAACATTGCATTAAAAATCGCCTGCCCGTCTTCCGGAGAAATATCAGCTCCGGCTTGCAGAAGAAGAGAATTCTTGTCATAAAGCAAATCAAACTGAGTAATATTTACTGCATTTTCACTTCCATCAAACGAAAGAAAAAGAAGCTGCCGATCAGACTGAGTGTTTGCAAAAAGCAAATAAGGCGAATTTAATGTAAACGTCTTAAAATCGCTTGAAAAATAAAGTTCCATACTCGAAACAAATGGATTTAAGAAAGCCACAATTCCAGAATCAGAATCAGTTTGCTCTTCTGCAAAGAAAAAAGCACTTCTCGCAATGGAATCTGCAAAAAATGAATCTAAACTAACTGAAGCCTGCACATAATTTCCATCAGAGAGACTTCCTTCAATATGAACTGATCCTGGCTTTTCGTACTCTGAATGTGAATAATCGAATCCGTCAAAACTGAAATTCATTGAAGAGGAAATTTTATCTGCTGCAAGTTCGATTGACGCAAAAGTCTGCCTGCCAAGATTCAACTGCGGAATAAAGGCAACAAAACCTTCTTTTCCATCACCCTGCACAAAAACTTCGCCCGAAACTTTATTTCCGTTTTCAAGCTTAAAATAATCAAGATTTAAATATCCTTCAGGAACAAGTTTTTTTAAATCAAGTCCGCCTGTAAAAGAAAAAGACGCAATTTCGCCCTTTGCATCAAGTGAAGAAACCGTTATGTAATCATTTGTGCCGGAAGCAAGTGCAAAAATATTTTGTCCCAAAGGCGAAATTTTTTTAGAAAGCAAAATATTAGTTTTTGTATTCCAGTTATACTGCATAGAATTCAAATCGATTTTAAAATCCGAATTTCCGCTTAAAAAACTTCCGGAAATCTGCTTAACAAGGGAATTCTGCAGTTTTCCGCGAATTAAAGAAAATGGATCAAAATTTTTAAGCATAAGATTTGCAGAAGCAAGGGCAGTTTTTACATCAAACTGAGCAAAAAAATTGTAATTGTTAATCTGCTGAATTGAATTAAGTTCAAAACATGAACCTGTATAAACAAGAAGATTTTCAATTCTTTTAAGACTGAAATCAGAGCGTGAATAATCATCAAAAATAATTCTTGCAGAAGAACCTGAAAGTACGCTCGAAAGATTTCCGTCAATTTTAAACTTTACACCAGCTGTTTTTCCGTTTAAAAACGCAGGCTGTGCTTCAAAAATTCCGCTTAAATCTGAACTGATAGAACTGCTTGAAAAATTCTTTTTTAAGTTCATTCCGCGAAGTAAAAGTCTGTAAAAATCGCTGCCAGAAGAATAGGACGCACTTATGTTTTTTAAGCTAAGATCAAACGGTAAACTGAATATCAGTTCTTTTACAAAAGAAAGGCTTTTCTTTAAATCTGAAATATTTTCCTGATTTTTTGAAACAGAATCTTCATTTTTCTTAGTTTCCTTCTGTTCGGGAGCAGTATTTTCTTCATTCACTAAGGCTAAAACTGAATCAATGAGTTCTTTAGAAACATCAAAGTCAATGTCGGAAACAGAAAGTTTGGAAAAAGAATTTTTCCAGTCACCCTTGATTATTTTAAACAAATTGTAGCGGAGAAAAATTTTTTTTACAAAAAGAACGTTTTTTCCGTCTTTATATCTGATATTTCCGTTTTCGTCCGTAAATTCTGATTTTTGCGTGCTAAGACGAATGTTTTTTATTGTAATTCCAGAAAAAACTGAAGGCGAAAGCGATTCATAGCTAACAGAAAGTCCCGTCATTTGCGTAAATTTATTTAAATAAGAGTTTTCAATGTTTATAAGAGAATTTGAAATGCGAAAATAAAGAGGGCGCATCAAAGCAAAAATCAATGCAAGAATGAGAACAAAAATAAAAATGCCAGCAATTTTCTTTACAACCGAAGACTTTAACATTACAAAAAAAATGACCTTTTTTAGCCAGAATCCTTTAACAAATCATTTTAGCAGATTCATTCGTTTTATTCATTATACAACAAGAAAATTATTTTTTTTCAGAATAGAAAAATTTCACTAAAAAACTTGTCGCTATGTTTTTGCAAATTGAATATAATTATGACAGATTTTATCCGTATTGAAAGAAAAAGAGGAAAAAAATGATTTTAAGAAATTTTATAGTTTTTGAAGGAATTGACGGTTCCGGCACAAGCACTCAGCTAAAGGCATTGCAAAAAAAACTTTCTGAATGCGAAAATGCAAAAAAATTTCTTTTTACTCAGGAACCAAGCGTTTCTTCAACAGGAAAATTTATTCGCGAAGTTTTAAGCGGAAAAATCAAACTCTCAGACAAAACAATTGCATATCTTTTTGCAGCAGACAGAAGCGAACATATAGACGGAAAAATTCTTCTTGATGAAGAAGACAAAAATCACTTGATTACAGGAATTTCCCAGTCCTGCAAGAACGGAAATTTTGTTGTAAGCGACCGCTATCTTTTTTCAAGCCTTGTTTACCAGAGCATAGGTTCGGATTCTGAAATTCCGCGCTTTGTAAACAGCCGTTTTCCTCTTCCAGAATTAGTTTTTTATTTTGACATTGATGCAAAAACTGCACTTGAAAGAATTTCTTTGCGTGGCGAAGAAAAAGAAATTTATGAAAAGCAGGAATTTCTTGAAAAAGCCACAAATGAATATAAAAAAGTCATTTCTGAATACAAAGAAAATCCAGATTTTAAGGATATGAAAATTTTTATAATTGACGCAAAACTTACTGCCGAAGAAATCTCTAAAATAATTTGGACTGAAATAAAAAAACTGCCGATATTCGAAACGTGAAAAGAAATTTTTTTAAGAAAATTTTAATTTTTTTTGTTCTCGTCATAATTTCTGCCGCAACTTCGAGTGCATACGTTGTAAAATACAAAGAAGACTACTACAAACTTTTTCACGTTCACTACGCACAGCTTCCAGACGACTGCATGGAAAATATTTACTGGCTTGAACAGGCTGTGAATGCTGATTTTGCAAATCCTCTTTATGCATACGGAAAAATTGAAAATGAGCAGGAATGGGAAAAATACCGCTATCTTTTTCAAATGCACTTGAATTTAAAGCTGATTGAACAGCACTTAAGGCTCGGAAGAATTTATGACAAAAAAGTTGCATATTTTTACGATGCTCCATGGAAAGATGAATATCTTAGAAATCTTGAAAAAACACTTTCCTGCTATAAAACCGGCTATTATTATTGGGAAGAGGCACAACTTTGGGCAGAAAAAGCAAATTCCACAAAGTTCAGATTTTTAACTATTACAAGCCTTCAGAACTGGGAAGATGAAAAAGAACGTATTTCAAACGGCAAACTCAACTATAAAAAAATTTTAGACAGAGAAACTGAGCGGGTTCAAAAAGTAATTGATGATCTAATTGCAATGGAAGATAAAAATTATTAAACTTTTGCCATTATGAGCATTTTGAATTTAAAAGAAAGTTTTGACTTAAATTATCCTTCTGATTCAGGATTTAAAAAAACTAAAATAAATTTTTATTCCGGCAGACCAGACTTGAGCAGTTTTTATTTTTCAGATAAAGACTCTAAAAACTGTACGACTCAACGTCTTTTTGTAACAGACACAAATGTTGCAAAACTTGACTTTATGCAGGATTTTATAAATCACTCAGAATTCAATAAAAAATCGGAAAATCAAAAAAATATTCTTCTTGTTCTTCCAGCAGGCGAATCCTACAAAAATATAGAAAGCGTTCTTGCAATTGTAAAAACTGCACTTGAACACAACTTTAACAGAAACTGCCTTTTTATTGGAATCGGTGGAGGCGTTATAACAGATATGACAGCTTTTGCCGCAAGCATTTTTAAGAGAGGCGTCGATGTTGAATTTGTTCCAACAACTCTTCTTGCTGATGTAGACGCTGCAATCGGTGGAAAAACAGGCTGTGATTTTGAAAACTTTAAAAATATGATAGGCTCTTTTTATCCGGCAAAAGAACTTAATGTATGGCCGTATTTTATTCAGACACTGCCACAGCTTGAATTTATTTCGGGACTGGCAGAGGCTATAAAAACTGCATTTTTGTTCAGCGAGGATATGACTTCCCTCATTCTAAAAAACAAGCAGAAAATTCTGGAAAGAAATCCGGAAATTCTTGAAAAAATAATTCTGGAATGTGCAAAAGCAAAAGCAAAAGTTGTTGAAGAAGATTTTAGGGAAAAAGCAAACCGTGCCCTGCTGAATTTGGGGCATACTTTTGGACATGCACTTGAGGCAGTTGCGGGACTTGGAAAAATTACTCACGGAGAGGCTGTCGCCTGGGGAATTACAAGGTCACTTGAGCTTTCAAAAAATTTAGGACAGGCTTCAAAAGCTTACACAGATGAATGTAAATCAATTCTTGAAGGATTTGGCTACGACACAGGTGCAATTCCAAAGGTTCTTTTAACAACTGAAAATGCAGGGCAAAAACTTCTTTCGGCAATGAAAAAAGACAAAAAAAATAATTCTTCAGCCGTTCGCGTAATTCTGCTCACAGGAAAACAAAGTCATTTGATTACAGAAGTCTCTGATGAAGAGATTTTAAATGTCTTAAAATAAAAAGCAGTACAAAATTTTTCAGGAAGCAAAAAATGATTTCAAAAGAACATTATTTTGACTGGGCCGCAACTTCTCCGGCAGACAGCGAAATCTTAAAAAAAGCAATGAATATTTCTCTTGAACATTGGGCAAACCCTTCTTCAATACATGCAGCTGGTACAGATGCAAAGGCAGCACTCGAAAAAGCAAGAGCGAAGTGTGCAAAAGTTCTTGGCGTAAAAAGCGAAAATTTATATTTCACTTCTGGTGGAACAGAAAGCGATCACATTCCTCTTCTTTCGGTTTTAAC
>CAVCIJ010000002.1:0-2625 GCA_963601995.1 bacterium
GGCAAAATCTGGACATCCTGGACTTCCTCTTGGTGCAGCAGAACTTGCCGCAGTTCTTTACGGCGAGGTTATGAAACACAATCCTGCTGATTCAAAATGGGTTGACCGCGACCGCTTTGTTCTTTCTGCAGGACACGGATCTATGCTTCTTTACAGCATTCTTCATATTGCCGGATATAAAGTCAGCATGGAGGATATTAAGACTTTCCGCCAGGTTGGATCGAAATGTCCAGGTCATCCTGAATACGGCATTACAGACGGAGTTGAGGCTACTTCTGGCCCTCTCGGACAGGGAATTGCAGTAGCAGTTGGAATGGCAGTTGCTGAATCTATGCTTGCTGCACGCTTTAATACAAAAAATCACACAATTGTTGATCATTATACATACACTTTGGTTGGAGAAGGATGTCTTCAGGAAGGCGTTTCTTCTGAAGCATGTTCTCTTGCTGGAAACTTAAAGCTTGGCAAGTTAATTGCTTTTTATGATGAAAACAAAATTTCTATTGACGGCTCTACTGACATTACATTTACTGATGATGTTCAAAAGCGTTACGAAGCATACGGCTGGCAGGTTTTGCGCGGAAGTATGTACAATGTAAAAGAAATTGCTGATTTGGTTGAAATTGCTAAAGCAGAAACAGAAAAACCTACGCTTATTATCTTAAAGTCAATCATCGGAAAAGGTGCTCCAAAACAGGGTACTGCTGATGTTCACGGCGCTCCTCTTGGCGAAGAAGGCTGCGTTGAAGCAAAGAAGGCTCTGGGTCTTCCAGAAAACGAACAGTTCTATGTAGTTCCTGAGGCTTACAAGTATTTTGAAGAAAAAGGCAAAGAATTTGCTGCAAAAGAAGAGGCGTGGAACAAGGAATTTGCTGAGTGGTCAAAAGAAAATCCTGAACTTGCAAAAAAATGGGATGAGTACTGGAATCAGAAGCAGACTGGTGAAGCAGAAGCTCCTTCTTATAATGTTGGTGACAAACTTGCAACTCGCGATGCTTCTGGAAAAAGCCTTAACTGCATGGCTGATCGCTATGAATGGCTTGTTGGCGGTTCTGCTGATTTGCAGGGTCCTAACAAAACTAAAGTTAAGAATGATGATGGAACTTACAATTCTTCTAACCGCAAAGGGAGAACTATTGAATATGGAATTCGTGAATTTGCAATGAGTCAGGTTGAAAGCGGAATAAATCTTCACGGCGGACTTCGTGCTTTTGGAGCAACATTCTTAGTTTTCAGTGATTATTTAAGACCTTCTCTGCGTGTAGCAGCTCTTTCTAAAATTCCTAATATTTATGTTCTTACACACGATTCAATTTATGTAGGCGAAGATGGACCTACTCATCAGCCAATCGAAACTTATGCTGCTTTGCGCTGCATTCCAAATGTTCAGTTCCTGCGTCCAGGAGATGCTCAGGAAAGCCAGGTTGCATGGGAAATGGCAATTGAAAGTCACGATCATCCTGTTTGCATGGCGTTTACTCGTCAAGCTTTGACTGTTTACGAAAAATCTGATAAAGACTGGCAGAATTCTTTACGCAAGTACGGTGCTTATGTTGTTCAGGAAGGAAGTTCTAATCCTGATATTACAGTTCTTGCAACAGGGTCTGAAGTTGAAATGGCTCTTGAGGCAGCAAAACTTGTGAGCGGAAAAACAATCCGTGTTCTTTCAATTATGGACAAGACTTTGTTTGATAATCTTGATGTTGCAAAGAAAGCTGAACTTATAGGAAATGCAAAGCGTACTGTAGTTGCTGAAGCCGGTGTTAAACAAGGTTGGGAAGGCTATGCTAAGGCAGAAGATTTGTATACAATCAATCGCTTTGGTGAGTCAGGACCAGCTGCAAAAGTTGCTGAAGTATTTGGCTTTACACCTGCAAAATTTGCTGAATTTTTGAACAAATAATTGTTTCTAAAATAACAAAAAACTCCGTACAGATTTTCTGTGCGGAGTTTTTTTTATGTAAAAAATTGAATTTCAGACAATTTGACTAAGAAAAGTAAAAAAATTTTATAAAACAACTGAAATTTTTTCTTGAAAAGAAGATTTTAGCCAGCCGTGCAGCTGTTGCGAAGCAAGCCGCCGCATTAGCGGCGGCCGAACGGAATGAGTGAGCAGCGGAAGGGCTTTACTAAAAAAGTCCTGCTCCAAAAAATAAAAAAAATTCTGCTTAAAACATTATTATTTCTTCGTAAACACGGATTGCGTACTGGTCGGTCATGCCCGAAATGTATTCGATTATGCATTTTTCCCAGCTTATGTTGTCGTAGATGTCAAAAACTTGCGCTGTATTGTAGCGAAGTGTTTTTTTTCGCGGTATATCGTAATTTGTGTATTTAACCAGCCATTCTGTGAATGTTTTTGAAAGATTTGAAAAATAACGCAAACACTGTTCTATTCTGTGATTTTTTGCATACTCCTGCGTTTTTATGAGAATATTATAAATGCTTGTTAAAATTACCTGCGCGTATTTTTGAAATTCTACGAGGCGCCAGTGGTTGTAAATGTTTGCAAAGCAGAACGATTTGAGTGCTTTTATGAACTTGAAATAGGGTTCACTGAAGCAAATTCCTTTTTCTGGCGAAGATTGTTCGCATAAATCAACAATCATATCGTTTATTAAAACT
>CAVCIJ010000003.1:0-8598 GCA_963601995.1 bacterium
GGGTTTATATAAGGCATAATGAAACTTACGGTTGGGTTTTAAAAGAAAATTTGCTGATTATAAAATAAAATTATCAGCCGGAGGTGAATAAAATGGATTTTGGAGAAATTCTTAATCAGTTTGAAAAGTCGCAAAGTCAAAAAGCAAAATCTGAACTCCATAAAAAGCAGAGTCAGCAAAAGTCTCATAAAAAAGCAAATGCGCCGACTGCCGAAGAAAAAGCACTTGCTGCACAAAAAAAATCTCTTGAACAGATTATTGATGAAGAAAATCAGCGGCATATAAATCCAATGACACTGTGGCTTAACCGCTATGGCGTTGTTGATAAAGATAAAATTGCTGACGAAGCAGGCGAATCCGAAAAGATGCACAATATAAATTATCTTCGTACAATGAAGTGGGAAGCTTCAATTGATTTGCATCAGCTTACAGGCGAGGAAGCCTGGGCAAAACTTGATTCTTTTGTAGGCGACTGTAAAAGGCGCGGATTAAAAAAAATTCTCATTATTCACGGAAAGGGAATTCATTCTAATGGAAGTGATCCTGTTCTTGGATCGATGGTCAGAAAGTTCATTGAGCAGGACAAGCGGCTTGGAACGAGCGGTCATCCAGACAGAAATAACGGCGGAAATGGTGCAACCTGGGTCGTAATAAAGTGATTTTTTTTTGCTGATTTTTGCAATTTTAATTAAAAAAAAATGATTGTTATTTTTCTTGCAGATAAAAAATAAAATTATTATCTTTGGAAGAAAGTTTTTAAGTTCATGTTTTTGGAAATTGAGTAATGGAAGAAAATTTATACGAAATTTTAGGCGTTTCAAAAACTGCCAGCGCAGAAGAAATAAAAAAGGCTTACCGCAATCTTGCATTTAAATTTCATCCTGATCGCAATCCTGGAGATAAGGTTGCAGAAGAAAAATTTAAGAAAATAAATTCAGCATATTCTGTGCTTGGAGATGAAGTAAAGCGGCGGCAGTACGATTCTTACGGAACTTCCTATTCTTCTTCAGAAAATTCTCAAAGTTCATCTACTTACGGCTCAAATCCATTTGGAGCAAACAGTTCAGGATTTTACGATGGCTCTTCTTATGGAAACGGACGGCGAGATCCTTTCTGGAACTTTTTTTATGATTCTTATGATACTTCAGATTTTTGGAATTCAAGACGTGCAAATAATTCTTCTCAGTCTCAAAACGAAAATTCCTACACTTATACAAGTCGCAATGCAGATTTTTCAAATTCACATTATGGAATAAAACTTTTTGCTAAGGGACTTCTTCAAGGAATTTTAGGATTTTTAGGTGCGACTTTTTTCAGATATTTGTTCCCGTTAAATTTGCTTTGTTTTGTTGCTGGAATAAGAGGTTTTGTAAGAATTTATCAGTCATTCAAATATATCAGCGCAGATATAAAAAATCACAGAAAAAATAAGTAGGATTTTTAGACAGGGTTTTAAGGAAAGATCTAAAAATCATCTTCAAATAGAAAAATAAATTTTTAGAGATTCCTTTTTGCGGTAAAAAAATTAGCGTTCGCGGAAGATTATACGGCCGCGGTTTAAGTCGTAAGGGGAAAGTTCAACTTTAACTGTGTCGCCAGGAACAATTCTGATGTAGTGTTTTCTCATTTTTCCGCTAAGATGTGCAAGAATTATGTGTTTGTTTTGCAATTCTACGCGGAACATTGTGTTTGGCAGTGCTTCCTTTACAATCCCTTCAACTTCAATAGCTTCGTCTTTGTTAGCCACGATTCCTCCAGCAAAAAAATTTGCCTTTTAGTAAAAATATGTGTATTATTATGAACAAAACAAAATTATCTGTCAACTAAAAGAGGGCGTTATGAAGAAGGACTTTCCTGAAAAACAAAAGAAAAAGCTTATTGCACAGCGCAATGAAATCTTAAAATCCTTAGAAGGAAAAAACGAACAGCTCGAAAAATTGGGCGAAACTATAGAAACTGGTGATGAAGTTGATATTGCAACAGACACTGTTGACCGTCTTATGCTTAACAGTTTGGGCGAAGCTGATCAGCGCAGAATTATGATGATAAATCGCGCTCTTGATCGCATTGCTCAGGGAACTTACGGAAGATGCTTAATCTGCGGAAACGAAATTCCTGAAGGTCGTCTTGAAGCTCTTCCTTATGCGGCACTTTGTGTTTCCTGCCAGGCTGCTGAAGACAAGAAAAACCGCTAAATCTTTTCAAAAAAATAATTGCCGTCTGCATAGTGCGCAAGTTCTGTGTAGCCGGCTTTTTTTATGTAGTCAACTGCTTCATCAAACCAAAAATCCAACGTACCAGATGAATGTGTGTCAGAATTTATTGTGACTGGAACTTTATATTCACAAAGCAAATTTAAAAAGTAAGGTGAAGGATAGGGAAAATCTGTTCCACCGCGAGCCATTCCGCCTGTATTTACTTCAACGCAAATTCCGCTTTTTGCAATTGCCTTTGCAGTTGCCTTAACTTCCTTTTTGTACCAAAGGTCATTTTCATCAAAAATTTGATGACGGTAATTTTGTTTTCTAAAAAGATCTAGATGTCCTGCAAAAGTAAAATTTCCTTTTTCAAGCATTTTTCTTTCATTATAAAAGTATTCCTGAACTGCTTTTTTTACATTTCCGTCAAAGCATTTTTGAATGCCGGCCATAGTTGTTTCGTGCGAATCGTCAACTGTAAACTGACCTTTTTGATTCACAATGTAATGAACGGAGCCAATTAAAAAGTCTGGTGAAAATTCTTTGTAATCGTCAAAATCCGGGCAGCAAAATCCTTCAATAAAATCTGCTTCAAAACCTAAAAGAATTTTTATTTTGTCCTCATATTTTTTTTGTAATGTATGGATTTCTTTTACGTAAGAATTCATTTCCTTTGGCTGAATGTGCCAATCGCTTCCAAAAGGAAACATTGAGTGCCCTGAAAATCCAAAAATGTCAAAATTTTTTTCTATTGCACTCAGTGCCATTTCTTCGGCGGTATTTTTTCCGTCGCAAAAAATTGTGTGTGAATGATAATTTGTTTTCATAAAATTTTTTTTTCCTAAATCAATGACTTCCAGATTTTTACGTAATGCTTGAGTCTTTTAAATTCAATGTAAAAATCTGTGCGTGTAGCTTCAAGTTTGATTAAGTCTTTTTCTTTAGCAGCTTCGTTCATCTGCTTTCCAATTTCAGAAAGTTTTTTTACGCTTACTGCAGCACTGCTTCCTTTTAAAGTGTGGGCATAAAGTTCAATTTTGCTGAAATTCTTCTTTGGTGAATCAAGTTCAGTTTTGAGCTTCTTTAGAATTTCGCCTGTTTGGTCAATATATTCATCCATCACTGATTCAGAAAGTTCTTTGTCGTTTTCTGTTGTGTCCATAAAATCAGTTATGTCCCAAAGATCTTGAGCCTGATTATTTATATCAACAAGATTCATAATGTCTTTTGCTTCTGGAAGTGAAAAAACCGTGTTCCATTTATCGAGCATTTGCTGAACTGCATCGCGTTTAAAAGGTTTTAAAAGAATGTCGTTTATTCCGAGTTTTCTGTAAGTTTCAAAATCTTCTGGATTATTGTTTGCCGTGCACGCGATTATAATTACGTTAGAGCCTTTCTGACGGAGTTCTATTGTAGCATCAATTCCCGTTTTTACAGGCATAAAAATGTCCATAAAAATAATGTCGATTTCGGGATGCAATGCAACTTGCTGAACTGCAGCTTCTCCGTTTTCTGCAAGAAAAACCGCCGCTCCAAATTTTTCAAGGATTGTCTTTAAAAGTTTTCTGTTTACAGGATGATCTTCTGCAATAAGAATTTTATTGTCTTTTGCAACTTGCATAATCTGATTTTTGATTGTGACTGCATTTTCTGTTTTAATTTCTGCGGGCTGACTTTTTATTTTGCCTTTACTGAAGGTTTCTGTTAAAACTTCAACAAGATTTGCAATTTTTATTGGTTTGTAAATATATCCGCTGCACCAGTTTAAAATTTTGCGTTTTGCTTCGCGTATCATCTGACCTTCGGGAATCATAAGATAAATTGGAAGTTTTTTTATTTCACTGTTTGAAACAATTTCTTCTACAATGTTCTTTTTGTTTATATTCGGAAGCGTAAGGTCAATAAGTGCCGTTGTAAATGGAAAAGAAGCTTTTCCTGCGTTCCTGAGCATTTTTAGTGCTTCATATGGACTTTGCGTACTTTCGTAATTTTTGATTCCTAGAATTTCAATTTTTCTTTTAAGGGATTTTAGCGAAAGCGGATTGTCTTCTACCAAAAGAATTTTTGCATTTTTGGGAATATAAGGCAAGGTGATTTTTTCTGAATCATAAATATTTGACTCTTCAAGAGGCACTGTAAACCAAAAGTTAGAGCCGCCGCTTGGATTAGAAAGAACGCCCATTTTTCCGTTCATTACAGAAACAAGATTTCTGCAGATTGCAAGTCCTAATCCTGTTCCTGGATAGCGTTTTGTGCTGCTTGAATCAATCTGATAAAAATCTTTAAAAATTAACTGTTTTTTGTCATCAGCAATTCCAATTCCAGAATCTGCAACTTCAAAAAGGAGATTGTTTTTTACCTGACTGAGTCTGATTAAAATAAAGCCTTTTTCTGTAAATTTAACAGCGTTTTTTACAAGATTCAAAATAATTTGCTGAACCCTGTTTGGATCTCCCATAACAGAACGCGGAATCGAATAATCAATGTCGGTTATAACTTCAATGTTGCGGTTAAAAGCGTCCATGCTAATAAGATCTACAACTCTTTCTGTAAGATCTGTAACATCGTAAGGAATATTTTCGAGTTTGAACTGATCAGAGCGAATTTTTGTAAAGTCAAGAACATCGTTTGCAAGCTGAAGCAAAGAGTTTGCACTGAATTCGATTTGTCTTGCAAATTCTGATTGTTCCTTATTGAGCGGCGTGTCTTCCAAAAGTTCAACTGTGCTTATAATTGTTTGTATTGGAGTGCGCACTTCATGCATTGTGCTTGCAAGAAATCTGCTTCCTGTTTCCTGTGATTTAGTGTCGTTCATTATAAAATCCTCTAGGAAAATGCTAAAAAAAATGTCGTATTTAAGGGAAGTTTTTATTTTCCCGCAGATTTTTTTAGTTAGATTTCTTTAAAATTTCAAGTGCCTTGCTTACAATAACCGCCGGTTTTTGCGGTTTTACAAGGTAACTTTTTGCACCCAGTGTCATTGCCTGCAGCACTGCTTCTTTTTGAGTTGCCTGCGAATAAATTATAATCGGCTTTGAATAACTATGATTTTGGAGACTTTTTAAGATTGTAAATCCGTCCATATCTGGAATAAAAAGATCCAGAATCGTTAAGTCGTATTCTTTTTTTTCAGAAATTGATTTTAAATATTCAGTTCCGTTTGAAAACAAAAATGTTCTAGCACTGATTGAAGAAAATGCGGTCTGAAGAATTTTTCTAACTACAGCGTCGTCGTCTACAACTGCAATTGTAAGTTCATTTCCGTCATTTTGTTCGTGGCTGGAATCGAATCCAATAGAAAATTCTCCTTCTTCAATCTGCTTGTCTGACCTTAAAATCTTCTTTTCAACAAAATCAGAAATATTTAAAGAAGGCGTGTTTTCTACAAATCCGTTTAAAATTTCAGTTAAATTTGAACCAATTTCAATATCGCTGTATTGCGGATGTCCTTTTATAAGTTCCTTTATAAAATTATCGAATGAAAGAACTTTTACATTTGATTTTTCTATGCGCTTGTCGGCAAGTATGCTGTCAAAAAGAAGCTCAAGATTCACTGCATCTATAAACGTAAGCTGCAAATTTGTGAGCATAAGAATTATTTTTGGAATTCTTAAATTATTTTTCGTTATGATTTCTGAAATTTTGTATTTTAAAAGATAAAATTTTTCCCGGTTTAAGCCTGATGAAATTTCAATGAAAATAATTTCGCCGTTAAGATGAATGTCTATAAGGCAAGGTGTGTCGTCCATAGAAAATTCCATTTTTAAGATGCGGCTTACGGTTTCAAAAAATATGTCAAATCGGATTGGTTTTTTAAAATATTTAACAACACCGTATCCAGCAAGTGCTGCAATTTTCATGTGGTCGATTTCCGGACCCGTCATTATTACAGGAATTTTTTTTGCATTTAAATCGTTATGTTTTTTTTCTAGAAGTTCCTGAATCTCGTCGCTAACATCATTTTCAATTTCAATAACTATGAGATCAGGCAGTGTAACAATGAGTTTTGTAAATGCATCGCGACTTCCAATTCCAGTTTCAAATGAAACTTGTTCAGATTTTAATTTTTCACGCAAAAACTCAGTGAACATTGGAGAGCCGTCAATAAGTAAAACTCTTTTCATAACTAATCAATTCTACTTTATAAAAAATAAGGTTTCAAGTATAATCCAAAGTATGAAAAAGGTTCTGGTGTTTTTGGCTGAAGGTTTTGAAGAAATTGAAGCACTTTCTCCGGTTGATTATCTTAGGAGAGCGGGTCTTGAAGTTGTTTGTGCGGCAACTGCAACTTCATCAAGAAATGTAAAAGGTGCTCACGGAATTACAGTTCTCGCTGATATTTTGCTTGATTCATATCTGGCTTCTTTAAGCGAAGAAAATTTACCTGATGCAGTTGTTGTTCCTGGAGGAATGCCTGGTGCTGCAAATATTGCTGAATGCAGAAGCGCACTTTCTTTAATAGATTCAATGGTTGAAAATAATAAAATTGTTGCGGCAATTTGCGCTGCGCCTGCTCTTGTTCTTTCAAAAACAAAGGCACTTTTTTGCAAAGAGTGGACCTGCTATCCGCAGATGGAAAACGAAGCTTCTGCAAAAAAATTTGCTCAAAATCATAAAAGCGGTATTCCTTTTGTTTGCGACGGAAATCTGCTTACGGGAAGAGGTCCGGGTGCTGCAGAGCAGTTTTCTATGAAACTCGTTGAACTTTTGTGCGGAAGTGAAACTGCTGAAAAAATAAAAGCAGCTTCAGTTCAGCGTTAGTTTTTTTATTTAGACGAATTTGTCTTTAAATTTATTTAGGAAAATTATTTTATGAAAAATACTCAAAAAAATGAACTTGCGGTTTGTGGATTTGCAAGCGTAAAAACTCTTGAAAAAATGAACTGGCAGAAAATTACACGCCTTTATTTTTCGGAGGAAAGAGCACCTTTGTTCGGTGGACTTTGTAAAAAACTTGCGGCTGCAAAAAAGCCTTATAATCAGGTAAAAGATATAAGCGAACTTGAAAAACTTTGCGGCAGCGTTCATCATCAAGGTGTTGTTGCGATGATTGAAGAACCTCAAATCATACCGTTAAATACAAATATAACAGCACATTGGGTTGAAAAAAAAGAAAGTGCAGTTCTTTTAGACCGCGTTGGAAATGCAAATAATCTTGGTGCAATTGTAAGAAGTGCAGCTTTTTTTGGAATAAAAAATATTGTGATTCCAATAGACGAAGCTCAAAGTTCAATTACAACAAGCAGTTACAGAGTTGCTGAAGGCGGAATGGAATTTGTAAACATTTATTCAGTAAAATCAATTCAGTACCTTTTAAAAGATATGGCTGGAAAAATGATTAGAATAGGAACTTCGCTTGATGCAAAGCATCCCGTTTCTGACATAAAAAAAATCTGCAAAGATAAGGGTGCGATTGTTGTTCTTGGAAACGAAGAAAGCGGAATCAGTAGAATTGTAAAGCAAAACTGCGACTCTCTTGTAATTATTCCGTTTGCTGGAATGAACAAAAAGGAAGAAGATCCTCTTGTTGACAGTTTAAATGTTGCTCAGGCAGCTTCAATAATTATGTACGAAATGAGTCACTAGCTCAAAAATAAAATTTATTAAGTAAAGTTTTTTTTATACGAGAGGTTGAATTTTTTATATGGCAGATAAAAAGTCATCAAAAAAGAAAGGAAAATCTTTTGGAATAGGTGCAGCAATTTGGATTTTAATTGCACTTTTTCTTTTTATTTTGTTTATTGCAAACGGAAAAAAAATTGCATCAAATTTAAAAGCAACTGGTTTTTTTGAAAAAAATAATTTAAAAACTCCTCAGTTTGTGGAAAATGCTGAAGTTCCAGAAAATTCTGAAAAAAATGATGTTCAGCCAATGAACTCTGAACAAACAACGCAAATTGATTTGACGGGAAATTCTCAAAGTAAAACTTCTGTTCAGAACGGAGCGACTGCAATTCCTCAAAATGATTATACAAGCAATCAGCAAAAAGAAACTGAAAAAATTCTTGCTGAAAAAACTGAGCAAAAAACTCTAAATAAAGCAGAAGAAAAAAAATCCGCAGAAATTAAAGAAACTGAAAAAACTGCACAAAGTGAAAAATCTGCAAAAACTGAAGAATCTTTAAATGCCCAAAAAGAAAAACCTGTTTCGCAAACAATGAACATAAGACTTTATTTTATGACAATAAATGCAAATGGAAATGTCGGGCGCAAGGAAGTTACGCGTGTAATGAAAAAGAGCGACGGTCCGCTAGTTGATGCAATAAACGCACTTATTGAAGGTCCGAACGCTCAGGAAGAAAATGCCGGCTGTCGTTCTCTGATTTCAAGCGGAACAAGGCTTTTAGGCGCTTCTGTAAAAAATGGAATTGCAACTCTCAATTTTAGCGCGGAATTTGAA
>CAVCIJ010000004.1:0-4598 GCA_963601995.1 bacterium
GGTTAAAAGCCGTATTTTCATCACCATTTTCAAAAGCTTTTTGTGCAAGAAGAAGTGCTTTTTTTTCGCTTTGACAAAACAGAGTTTCAAGTCCGTTTTTGCAAAAAACTGCATTAAAAAGTTCAAAACTCAAATCAAACCATTTGCACTCAATTTTCTGACTTTTAAAAAATGCACTCAAATAAGCACCAGAAGGATAAGGTGTATTTAACTGAACCAAAGGAGGCTGAATAATAATCGCTTTCATTTTATTAAAAATCTACTTTTCGCAGTAATGCTGAATTGACTTTATGTTAAAAAATGCCGTCATTGGATTTGAAGAACTGTAATTGCTTAAATCACTTTCATCAAGCATTTCAAAAATGCCCAAAGCGCCATAAGTCAAACCTGGAGAAGATATTGTGTAATTTAAAACGCTGTTTACATAAATTTCAATTGTACCGTCATTTGTAGTTTGAACTTTTACAGAATTTACACTGCCTTTAATCCAGCCGCTTTCTGAAGCTTTTAATTCATAAAAATCGCTGATTACATTTGTGCTGCCGTCATATTCAGAAATCACAAGACTTCCGTTCGGAGTAAAACGCAAAAGATAAAAATTATTTGTGTCAGTGTTTAAATTAAAAACGAAACCAAAATACGAAATTGCACCACTGCCAAATTTTATGCGGGTATCGAAACCGCAAATATCGTAGCCCAACGTTTTTGCGTAAACATTATTTATAGTTTGAGGTTGTAGATCCTTGTAAAAAAGTGAATATTCAAAAAAACTCTCGCCACTTTCATCATCATTTACGAGACTGATATTTTCATCATAAAACTGAATATCTGAATCCGAAACTTCTGTCCAATAAAGATTGTTTTTGTTACCGCAGGAAACAAATGCAGTACAAAGAGCAAACAAAAGTCCCATAAATTTTCTTTTCATCTTAACAAATTTACCACGAAAACATACATTTCTCAAGTTTATAAAAAAAGACCGCATTTAAAAAATAAAAATGCCGGCAGCAAAAAAAAAATACCGCCGGCAGTAAAAAAATCATCATTCCAGAGAGCATCTAGAATTTATTATTGCACTTTTATCAGCTTCCTGAATAACCTACTGTAAAGTTAATGGAGTTACTAAATACAGTGTCGCTAACGCCATTGATTACAAAGTTTACAGTGTAGTTATCTACTGCCGAATTATCGCTTGAATAAGTTTCAAAAGCACTTGCTGCAAATGTATCCGGCAAGGTAATAGTTACTGTATAGTACGCTTCTTTAGTTGAATCAGAAACAGTAAAACCAGAATCTACTGCACTAGGAGCACTAAGACTTGCACTTATATATTCATCGCCTGCTGTTGTGCCGTTATCAGCTGTAATTCCTGCTGTTAAAGCAGTATCTGTACTTGAACCTGGAAGAATAAATGCGTTAGTAAATACGCTCTCTGCATCAGTTACAGGATAAGAAGAACCGTCTGTGCTTGTAAGTTTAAATGTTGCTGTAATTGTATTTGTATCAGTTCCGCCCCAGCCAGTTTTTTCTGATGAAGTAAGTGCAAGACTTGTAGAATCAGAAGTTTCAGTTGTAGCAGAAGATTCTCCTGTTGTGTAAGAATAAAGTTCTGCCTTAAGAGTACTGTCTTTAAACAAAACTGAAATATTTGTAATTTTAGCCCAAAGTACCAGACTTCCGTAATTTTCATCACCTACTTCAGTTTCTGCAATTAAGAAAGGTTCAGAACCCGAAGTACTATCTTTTTTACTGTTTTCCCAAACTGCATCAAGAGCAAAGCGGGCACCGCTTAAAGAACTTATTCCATAATTTGTTGCATCAGAAGAATCATATGCTGAAACATCCTGAATGCAGGGATCGCTGTCAATGTAGTTGATTCCACTTGCACTTTCTTTTGGTTCCTTGTAATTATAATTTACAATCAAAGTATTGTAGATATTTGCAGAATCATCACTTTGAACTCTAATACCAAAAATTGTGCTTGTATCATCTCCAGAAGTATAGAAAATTCCGTCCTGTAAAGTACCAGAAGAAGAAGTATCTGTGTAAGTCTTGTAAAGATCTACATAACTTGGATTTGAATAATTCCATGAGCTGCCGTTTATTTTGCATGTTTGCAGATAAATATTTGCGCCGGCAGTAAATTTTGAAGAACCTGAACTTGGGCTCCAGTTAATATTTGTAAGCCACACGTTCATTGTGCTAGAACTTGCAGCATTAGTAAACGCAACATCGTTAGTTAAATCTACCGCGCTTGAAGAATATGGATGAATTACAAGATTCAAGTCTTGAGCATAAGTATTCTCGTAAGAAACAGCATCTGCATCGTCTATGGAAGTTCCATCTATTACAATATGCCATTCCGTAGTATCTAAAGCGTATCCTTTTGATCTTGCATCCTGAATTGATTTTATTGCATCAGTTAAAGTATCAAACGGATAGTGAATAGAGCCAAGTTCTGCTGTTGAAGAATAAGTAAGAGAATTTGTGCCATCAACTTTAGAAGCATTTGTCACGTAGAATACAGTTCGGTAAGCATTTTTAATCATAGAATCCGTTACATTGTAACCACTTACGCTTGCTGTATCTGTACTGTTTACAGCAGAACTCACAGTTATAGTTGTGGAATCCGCATCGGAACTTGTATTACTTTCGCTGCCACCTGCAGTGTAAGTTTCTGTAAATGACGAATCGAATGAAGTTAATCCTTTTTTATAATAAGAGCTGTTTCCGTAAAGAGTTGAAGTCTGACCCTTCCATACAGTAAGGGTGTCAGGAATTGTATAGATATCGTCGTATGTACCGCTAGCATCCTTTGCGTAGAAAATTAAGAATGTACTGTATTTTCCAGCAGGAACACCTGTAAGGTAAATTGCAGTATTTAAAGCACTTCCAGAAATAGAATTTATATCAACTGAATATTCAGTATCGCCTACAAGCCGAAATACAACTTTATCTACAACATAGTTAGATCCAATTGAAGTACCCAAAGTTGTTGTTTCTGAAAGATTTACTGGAACTAAAACATTTCCTGTACCGTTCAAAGAAGAACTTGCATTTATTTTTATTGAAGAACTTTCAGTAGAACCTGCTGTAATTGTGCCAGCAGAAACATCTGCGTCTGCCTTATAAATTTTTACTTTTCCAGATGATTCCATAACTTTGTAATAAGAAGTTCCTGAAACAACAGCTAAAGAAGCAAGTTCTTTTGTAAGAAGTTCGCGACAGGCATAATGAATGTTTTTGTTGCTGTCTACACTAAGAGAAGAATTTGCAGCAGTTATTTTTCCTGTTAAAGTTGTGTCGCTTGTGTGGGATGTATAAATTGTATCGCCAGTTACATCTGAATCAAACAAGGAAGTACTTATTTCAGCAGGTTTTTTTTGCGTACCGTAAGTTGTAAATGCGTAAGTTTCGCCTACCTTTAGCACAAGAGTAATGCCGCTCATCACATTTGTGTCTGTTGCGTAGTAAGGCTCAATTACAACAGCACCATCTGTATTTGCAGTAGATTGACTTTGGTCAGCATCGCCTTCTACAGAAATATTTACAAAAGAAGAATCTGTACTTGAAGAAATTTCTGTATTTTCTTCGTACATTTTTGTACTTCCAACAACACTAAAATAAAGTTTTACGTCTTGAGGCAAAATTGTACGACTGTTCTACACAATACTGGAATCTGCCTTTGGATTAAAACTGACTGTTACATAACGACCAGCTCCGGCAACCGCCCTTGGATCATCTTCGCTAAGTTCGTAAACTGAATTGATAACAATAGCCTGAGTGTCGGCCTTGTTTACCGGCTCCTGAACGCCCGAAATTTCTGATTCGCATGAAAAAAAGCAAATCAACCCCGCAAAAAGCGATGCAAAAGCAAATGATTTTTTCATAAGTCCTCCAGAGAGAGGTTATTTACCCCCCCCCGAAATACAACGTATTTTAAAATAATATAGATGAAAAAACAACAAAGTCCAGGCAATTTTTATATTTTTTTAAATTACGCTGTCAAATCTGACAATAAAAAAATCATTGTAAACCTGCAGTCTTTTTATAAATTCAAGCAAAGTTTTTTTAACCGACTGAGCAAAGAGCATTTTTTAAATAATGATTATGCGGTATTGCTTTTTTTTAGCTGCCGGAATCTTCTGGAATGGAAAGAGTAAATTCTTTTGCTTCCGTATATTCTATACCGCTAATTTGTGCTGAAAGTGTAAAATAAATTGGAACTGAACCGCCGTTTTCCTGTGCGCTGACTTTCCATGTTGAATCGAGGGTATAAGTTAGTAAAGCAGATTTTTCTTCTTCGTCTGAAGAATCAAATGACTTTGAAAGAGTTTCAACTGCCGTGCTTCCATTTGTGTCAAAAACTTCGAGCGACATTTCTGACAAATCACTGTACGGACTGGAATCAAAGTTTTCTTCAATATAATTAAATTCTTCATCGTAAAATTTTACTGTAAATGTATACGATTCCGGGAATTCGTCTTCTGCGAGATTTTGGCTTAAAGAAAGAAGAACATTGTAATTTACATCGTCGATTGTTACGTTAACAAAACGCCAGTCTCCTGAAAAAACTGTCCACGTCTGCGGTGTAGAAT
>CAVCIJ010000005.1:0-3528 GCA_963601995.1 bacterium
TTTTAGGACTGTCAGAGCATTTTATGCGGAAATAGCTCAGTGGTAGAGCGCCACCTTGCCAAGGTGGATGTCGCGGGTCCGACTCCCGTTTTCCGCTCTTAAAAAGCGATTTGGATAGGTTCTGAATCGCTTTTTTTTTTACAAAACTAAACTTAAAGCTTGTGGATTTGCAGTTAAGGAAAAATGCTTTTATTTTTCTCCATAAGGCTTAAAAAAGAGGAAAAATCAAGTGAAAGTAACAAAAGAAATTACTAAGATTGAAAACTCAGCTGTAAAACTTACAGCAACAATTGCAAAAGAAGATGTTGCAGCAAGTTACAAGTCTAATTTAGACAAGTACGCAAAAAATATTCAGTTGCCAGGATTCAGAAAAGGTCATGTTCCTGTAAAAGTTCTTGAGCAAAAATACGGTGATTCACTTAAAAATGAAATTCTTGGCGATTTAATCGATGAATCTCTCAATCAGATTTTCAACGAAGACGATGCAAAAGAAATTCGTCCTCTTCCCTACTCACAGCCGCGCCTTGATGGAGATGAACTTCCAGAATTCAGCACAGAAAAAGATTTTACATACACAGTAATTTATGATGTTTTCCCAAAGGTTGAAGTTAAGGATTTTTCTGGAATCACTGTAAAAGAACCTCAGGTTTCAATCAGTGAAAAAGAAATAAATGAAGAGCTTAAGGCAATTCAGGAAAGAAACGCAGTTGTTCTTGACAAAAAGGATGACGAAGCTGTTGAAAAAGACAATATTGTTACTATCGACTATAAAGAATTGAACGATGACGGTTCAACAGTTGAAAACTCTGAGAGACAGGATTTTGTATTCACAGTTGGTTCAGGAGAAAATATCTACAAAATTGATGATGAAATTCTCGGAATGAAAAAGGGCGAAACAAAAGAAATCACAAAAAAATACAGCGAAAAGGATTCTGATAAAGATCTTGCTGGAAAAACAAAGAATATCAGCGTAACCGTAAAAGCTCTTAAAATCAAAAATGTTCCGGCTCTTGATGATGATTTAGCTCAGGATGTAAATGAAAAATTCAAGACCCTTGATGATCTTAAAAAGGATATTTCAAGAAGTCTTGAAACTGCAAAAAACAGAAAAATTGCTGAAATCAAATCGCAGAGTTTACTTGATCAGCTTGTTGAAAAAAATCCTGTTGAACTTCCAAAGTCAATGGTTTCTGCAGAAAAAGAGAGTCGTTGGAATATGATGGCTCAACAGTTCCAGACAAGTCCTGAACAGTTGGAAAAACTGGTGCTTTCAAGTGGTCAGTCAAAAGATGATATGCTTAATCAGTGGACTGGTGACAGCGAAAAAATGCTTAAGGCCAGACTTATTGTTGATGCACTTTTGAGAGAAAGAAATATTTCTGTAACACCGGAAGAAATCGATGCAGAATATGAAAAAATTGCGAACGAAAACGGAATGACTGTTGACGAAGTAAAAGAGCATTATAAAGATCCAAAAACAAAGGAATATCTTATTGATGAAACTAAAGAAAACAAGCTTTATGATGAACTTTACAAAGAAGTAAAGCTTGCAAAAGGTGACAAAGTTGAATTTGCAGACTTGTTCAAAGGAAACGGCAGATAGTCGGATTTTCTATTGCAAGATTGTTTAGATTCTGCTGTTAACTTGTTTTACGATTTATAGAAAAATTAAACTTTGCTTGTTTTTTCTATAAGATCAGTTAAAAACACAGCATTTCTGAAGTTATAAAAAAGAACGGAATGCAAAAAGACTATACTTGTCGCATTCCGTTTTTTTTGTTTATATTTATGAGTGTGAAATTTCGAGAAAGTTTTTAAACTTCTCGCATAAAAAATGCTAGTTTGAAAGAAAATTTTTCTAAACTAGTTTCATAAGATGACAATCTGCTAAAAATAGAGCAGTACTTCATTTTTTAGTTTGCGTTGCAAACTTTATTATCAGCAGCACATTTTCATTTCGTTGCAAATGTGCTTTAAAAAGTCAATTTCAAAACTGATGTTTTACATTTGACGTTTTTTTTCTAAGAGAGAGGGGAACAAAGTGAATGCATTTATGAATAATATTGTGCCTACAGTAATTGAAAGAAGCGGAAACGGTGAAAGGGCTTACGATTTATATTCACGCCTTTTAAAAGATAGAATTATTTTTGTTGACGGAGAAATAAATGACGCTACAGCAGATTTAATTGTAGCTCAGTTGTTGTTTCTCGAAAGTGAAAATCCTGATAAGGATATAAATATGTATATTAACAGTCCGGGAGGCTCCGTTACAGCAGGGCTTGCTATTTTTGACACAATGCAATACGTAAAGTGTGATATACAAACAATCTGCATTGGGCAGGCATGTAGCATGGCAGCCATTCTTCTTGCGGGCGGAACTGCAGGAAAAAGATATTCACTGCCTTCAAGCACAGTTATGATTCATCAGCCAAGAGGCGGAGCAGAAGGTCAGGAAAGCGACATTGCAATTGTTGCAAAGGAAATTATAAGACTTAAAAAGCTTAGTATAAGCTATCTTGCTTCTGCAACAGGAAAAACTGAAGACATTCTTGCAAAAGATATGGAGAGAGATTTTTATATGTCTGCACAAGACGCACTCGATTATGGAATCATTGATCACATTATGTCGAGCGTAAAAAAATCACGGAAATAAAAAAACAAAAAATTTCATTAGAAATTGATTTCTAATTTTTATATCGGGAGCTAAAATAATGCCACGCATAGGACGTACAAATCAGCCAGTTTGCGCTTTTTGCGGAAGACCTGCTGACGAAAATAGAAGAGTTATTCGTTCACCAAATGGAGATACCTGTATCTGCGAATTCTGTATTGACGCTTGCCAGACGATTTTAAATGACGAAGCGCACAATATTGCACCTATTGATATGAGCACAATTCCTACACCAAAAGAATTCAAGGAATATTTGGATCAATATGTTATTGGACAGGATTATGCAAAAAAAGTGCTTTCTGTTGCAGTCTACAATCACTACAAACAGCTTTCTATTTCTAAGGAACAGCAAATTGCCTCAGAAATCAAAATCGAAAAGTCAAACATTCTTCTTTTAGGTCCTACAGGAAGCGGAAAAACTCTTCTTGCAAAAACTTTAGCAGAAAAACTAAAAGTACCTTTTGCAATTGCAGACGCAACTACGCTTACAGAAGCCGGATACGTTGGAGAAGATGTGGAAAATATCCTTCTCAAGATCATTCAGGCAGCAGATGGTGATATCGAGCGTGCAGAGCACGGAATCATTTATATCGATGAGATCGACAAGATCACAAGAAAATCAGAAAATCCGTCCATCACCCGTGACGTATCCGGTGAAGGTGTACAGCAGGCACTTCTGAAGATCCTGGAAGGTACGATTGCAAATGTACCGCCGCAGGGAGGACGTAAGCATCCGCAGCAGGAAATGATCCAGATCGACACCACCAATATTTTATTTATCTGTGGTGGAGCATTTGAAGGAATCGATAAGATCATAGAGAATCGAATTGATAAGAAGTCTATCGGATTTGAGGCAC
>CAVCIJ010000006.1:0-3505 GCA_963601995.1 bacterium
TTACACAAGTTCAAATATTCCATACAGAATAAAATCTTACAAAGAAATCTGCAAAAATCCGCGCAGCACAATTCTTTTTGACAAAGATCTTTCTAAAAAACTTAAGACTGAAAGCGAAATTTACGGCAGCGACAAAAAACTTGTTCAAGACAAAAACGGTCAGCCATATCTTTTGAGTCTTACAGCAAAACTTCTTCAGATTGTAATTGCAAAAACAGCAAATTTAGTTCCAGGCGGCGGAATTTGGATGAATACACAAAGACCTGAATGGAACGATGCAAACAACGCTCTTGCCGGCTGGGGACTTTCTGTTGTAACGCTTTGCTACTTAAACAGAATGCTTTGTTTTTTAATAAAACTTTATTCGCAGACAGAACTTAAATCATTTACAGTTCCAGTTACGATGGCGAAGTGCTTTAAATCCCTTAGTGAACTTTATAAAAATACGAACTGGGAAAATGCAATTAAAGATGATAAAGAACGCAAAATCTTTACTGACAAAGCGGGACTTATTTTTGAAGACGAGCGCAATATTTTCTACAAGAACGGATACAATGACGGAAGTACAAAACTTTCGCGCGAAGAAATTCTTGCAGGACTTGAAGAGATGGGAAATGCGGTAAAGAAATGCATTCTTTCAAATAAAAGAAATGATGGACTTTATCACACTTACAACACAATGATTTTAAAAGAAAATGAAGCAAAAATTGTGCGTCTTCCAGAAATGCTTGAAGGTCAGGTTGCAGTTCTTTCATCGTCAATTCTTAATCCGCAGGAAGCATTTGAAATTACAAAGGCACTAAAAGAAAGCCCGATGTTTGAAAGCCGGCAGTATTCGTACATTCTTTATCCAAACAAGGAACTCCCGGATTTTCTAGAAAAAAATATTGTAAGGGAAGAAGATTTAGCTGAACTCAAAGACTTTGTGAATCGCAGCGGAAATGATGTTCTTGAAAAAGACATAAACGAACTTTATCATTTTAATTCTGAATTCAGGAACGCAAGGCTTATGCAGGATTATTTCAATTCTCTTCCAAAAGAAAAACAGCCAGACGAGAGAGAACTTGAAGCGATTTTAAATCTTTACGAAAAGACTTTTATTCATCAGAATTTTACAGGAAGATCAGGAACTTTTTATGCCTACGAAGGAATTGGCAGCATTTACTGGCATATGTGTTCAAAACTTCTGCTCACAGTTCAAGAAAACTGTCTTGAAGCATTTAAAACTAATTCACCTTATGCAAAGCAGCTTGAAGAAGCATATTATGACGTTAGAAAGGGCTTGAGTTTTAATAAAACTCCGGAAATTTACGGTGCTTTTCCTTCAGATCCGTACAGCCACACTCCGTTCCACAAGGGCGCAAAACAGCCAGGAATGACAGGTCAGGTAAAAGAAGAAGTTTTAACCCGCTGGGGAGAACTTGGTGTTTGCATAGAAGACGGAAAGGCTGTCTTCAATCCGCTTATTTTGGACGAAAAAGAATTTTTTGCTGACAAAACTTTAAATTTTTCCTGGTGCGGAACAAAGATTGTTTACAAAAAATCCGGCGAAAAAAAGATTACTCTTAATTTTGCAAACAAAAATCTTAGCAAAAGCGGAACGGCACTCAGCAGGGAAGAAACAAAAATGCTTTTTGAAAGGAGTGGCGAAATAAAAGAAATTCTTGTAGAATTTTAAAAAAAATGCAGACTTTGCAAAGTAAAATTGCCGGGTCTGCAAAATTTTTTTTATATCAATGGTGCGCGGTTTACTGACAAATTTTTTTGTTAAAACCGTGCTTTTTTTGTTAACAAGATTTTTTTTTACAAAAAACGCGCGTGTTACTTAGAAGACTTTTTTCTTAACAAGAAATTTTTTTGCTTAACAAAAACCCTCTATTGTTCATAAAATTCAATTTCACTATAATGACAGATTATGAAAGGCATTATTACAGTTGTTGGCGGTGACAAAGTTGGAATCATCGCAAAGGTTTCAAATTATTTGGCTCAGCATTCAATAAATATTGCTGATATTACTCAGACTATCTTGAGCGGCAATTTTGTTATGATGATGATGGTTGACTTTGAAAAGGCCGACATTGATATTGACCAGGCACGTACTGATCTTACAGAAGAAGGAAAACTTCTGGGCGTTGAAGTAAATCTTATGGCAGAAACTGTTTTTAGTGCAATGCACAGAATCTAAAAAAATCATAAAAAAAATCTCTAAGTCTAAAATAAAAAATGCCAAAAAAATCTACCTTGCATTTTAGATACGATTCTCCGGTTACACTCAGTTTTGTTTTGCTGAGTGCTGCAATTTTTGCCTTAGATTCGTTTGTTCTAAAAGGCTTTTTAACAAAAAATATTTTTTCGTGCCGGATTTCTTCTTCAACTCAACTTCCTGCATTTGACTACAAAAATTTCCTAGATTACATAAGGCTTTTTACTTACGTTCTGGGAAATATGAATCTTGAAATTCTTTTGGCAAATTCTACTTTTTTACTTTTACTTGGACCATCTCTTGAAGAAAATTACGGAAGTGCAGTTCTTCTTTTAATGATTTTTACATCTGCCTTAGTAAGCGGCGTTTTAAATGTCTGCCTGATTTCATCGCCTGTCTACGGCGCAAAATGCGTTGTTTTTATGATGATTTGTTTAGCAGCAATTACATCCTTTGCAAAAAAAGATATTCCTCTTTCCTGGATTCTTGTTTTTGCCCTTTACTTTGCGCTCAGTTTAAGTTCATCTTATAAAGATATTTCCAAAGATAAATTTAATTTTTTATCATCAAGTTTAAGCACATTAACAAATCTTGCAGGAGGAATTACAGGATCTCTTTTTGGATTTTTAGTTTCGCCAAAAAAAAGAGCTGCCGTTTCAAAGGCAAAGAATTCTAAATTTTCAGAAAAAACTCTTGCTGAACCAAAATCAGTTTCAAAACAAAGCGAAGAATCTTCTTCAAGCAGCGACGAAACTATAATTGGAAGCATAAAATTTTAAGTTAAAAAAGAGTGCTTTTCAGGCAATTTTTTGTTTTCAAAGCATTTTTTTGCAGAGCACCTGTAAAAAATTACAATTTTATTATGAAAGAATCTAAAGTCAAAAATTTTGGTATTTTAACAGGCGGCGGTGATGCTCCGGGACTTAATGCTGCAATCAGGGCTGTATGCAGAACTGCAAAAATTCAGTACGGAATGAATGCAATCGGAATCAGAAACGGCTACAGAGGACTTGTTCAAGGCGATATGTTTCCGCTTGGAACAGAATCACTTACAGGACTTTTAACTGTAGGCGGAACAATTTTAGGAACTTCGCGCGAAAAGCCTTTTAAAAATCCAGAGCCAGATTTACAAACCGGACTTCTTCCAATCGATGCCATAAAGGAAAATGTAAAAAAATGGAATCTTGACGCAATTGTTTGCATTGGCGGCAACGGAACAAATTCAACTGCGGCACTTTTGCAACGCTCTGGAGTAAATGTAATCGGTTTGCCAAAAACAATCGATAACGACATTGTCAGCAC
>CAVCIJ010000007.1:0-6967 GCA_963601995.1 bacterium
ATGGAATGATATTTTAAAATATAAGGTCTTTTTGTGCGTGATGGGGGATTTTTTTGTTTGGTAAGAATTGTTTTTTTTACTGAGGATTTTATTGCTTAACAATCGCGGTGCTATTAACTAAAAATTTCGTTAGTTAAGAATCGTGTGTTTTGTTTACTGAAAATTTCGTTGGTAACTCGGGCGGCTTTGTTTACTGAGGAATTTTGACAGTAACACAGCGATTTTTTTTTCTAAAAATTCAGATGGTTAAAAACTACGTCGTTGTATTACAAAAAATTTCGTTGTAACACGGTGATTTCTATTTGACTGAAAATTTTTTTGTTAACAATCGCAGCTTTGTTTACTGAAAATTTCATTAGTAACGCAGACAGCGTTGTTTACTGAGGAATTTTGACTTTTACTTTGTCAAGTGATTTTAACTATTTCTTCATATTACAACACCTTTTTGTAAAAAAAACAATGTTTTGTCTTTTTTATCTGGATATTTGTCACCACTCATTGCCTATTGAAGGAAAGAGAATTTTAACAGCAATGCTTACTATTTTGCGAGTAACACACAATTTTGCAGACAAAAACAGCCTGGCATTCAAAAATGAAAGACAGGCTGATAAAAATTTTAATTAAAACTGGCGAACGACTACTGCGAAACTACGAGAAAATTTAGACTCTTCACTCTCATATATTTTACCATTACTAAAAAGCAAACAAACTACACCAGTTGCATACTCAGCACACTGCGAACTACTCCAATACAGAGGTGTTCTTTCTATAAAGTAAAATCCATCGGCTTTATTCAGACTGCTCTGAATTACACTCTTCTTTTTATATACTTCATACAGTTCTGAAATTGAAGGAATATACCAGCCACTTGCAAGTTCATCAGTTGCATCAAAACCACAAGTTTCAGTTCCATAATTATTAGCAAAATCAAATGCAGGATAATTTGTTGCAGCGTCCACACTGCCATCCGGGTCTACAGAACAAATATATTCCCAGTTATCGCTACCGTCTAAGTCACCAGTGAAAGTATAACCACTAGTTGCATCTCCAGACACTGTTGAAATTATATCTGTAAGACTTGTGTTATAGCAAACCTTAGAACATGTCCAGTCTAAAAAACTACTATTTCGTTTTATACCAAGACCAATTGCTATTCCACTGTCATTAAAGTATGCAATTACAGCAACAGGTTTATTACTTTCATCAATTGTATAAGAACTAACATCTGCTACAGCAACCCTTGTTCCGTCTTTTAAGATAATGTCACCTATCGAAGCATTTTTTGTATCACTTACAGCAAAGGCAGCAGACATGTTCTTGCCTCCACCCGCAATTGTTACATTATAGGAACCGCCATTTTCAGGGATTGTAAGAGTTACTGTAAGTTCTGTGTCACTTGAAATTGTAACTTCTGAATTTTCCGTAATAGAACTTGTATTACAGCTTACAATAAAATCACTTGACGTTATGCCAGCTGCAGTAAAGTTTTTACCTGTAACGGTTGCTGTTACATTACTTCCAGCATTTTTACTTCCAGCATTTTTACTTCCAGCCTTAGGAATCTTAAAATCAGTAAATGACGGACCTTCATAAACCTGAAGACTTGCAGTATTACTCTGAGCCGTGCCATCAAACAAAACTTTTACCGTATATGTTCCCTCAGCAGAAGGAAGTGGAATATATACATCAAAAGTCCTTGCAGCTTGTGCAAAAGAACTTGTATCCACACTTACACTTTCACCGTATTTTTCACCATTGCTGTCATAAAGGGCAAGTTCTATCTTGCCGGCTACATCAAGGTCTGTTCCTTCTACACTTGCTTTTACCTTCATTCCAGCTGCTTTTATAGTAATCTGCTCTGCTTCAAGACTTAAGCTCGTTATTTTTGCAGCATCTGAAATGTTAAAGCTTGCAGTGTGTTCTTCATCTATGCTTCCACATACTTTTACGCGAACGGTATAATCTGTTCCTTCCGTTGAGGCAGAAGTCAAAGTTGGAAGTGTCAGAGTTGCCACAGCCTTATTGTTTTCAGCATCAACTGCTGCTTTAAAATCCGTAATATCATTATTTGAATCAACAATCTGAACATAAAGAGTTTTATCTTCTATCATTGAAATCAAATCAAAGTTCGAACCATATACATTTGCAGTAAATGTAACCCCACCTTCTGTATAGACAAAACGAGTCTTTGAAAGTTCGATCTCACTTATGAGAGGGAAATTATTTGTAGTAACACTTGTAGTCGAATCGATGCTTTTATTCCCAGCCTTATCCACAGCATTCACCGTAAATATATATTCATTTCTGTCACTTACACCCGTTACCGCATAAGACTTTTCCAAAATCTTTTCATCCGTTATAACAGGGCTGCCATCTTTTGTATAACTTACAAGATAGTAATCAACATCACTGTCACTTGAATCCCAGTTTACATTGATTGTTTTATTGGCGTAATCGTAATCTGCAGCAAGATTTGTCACTTCATTTGGCACAACCTTATCGATGTTATCAATCGTAATGTAAGAAAGTTCGCGGCGACCGTCGTAGTCAACTGCAGCAACTGTGTAAGTTCCGTTTTCTGTTGCGTCAAATTTTGCAGAAGATGTAATGTCTGTTCCATTTAGAACTTCGTCAACACTTGTTTTAATTGCGTTTACATAATAAATCTTGCTTACAGTGCTTGAACTTGTTGCACTAACGCTAACAGTTACGTCTTTATTTGTAATTTCTGTTGTAGAAGCTGTTAAAGTGATTTTTAATTCGCTCAACTGGCTTAAACTCATTGTTGCATCTTTTGAATCCCCATTGCTCTTGTTTCCGCTTGTGTCCATTGCTTTTACGGTGAACGTGTATGTTGTTCCGGCTGTTAAATCTGTAATCACAACGCCGTTATTTTGCGGAGCAACAAAAATGCTTCCTTTTGACATAGTTTCGACTGCAGCACGACTAGAAGTTTTTTCTGCATAAGTTACTTCTAAGCCAAATAAGTCTTCGTCGCTCGGATCTGTCCAAGAAAGAACAGCGTTTACTTTTCCGTCAGTTCCGTTTACGCACGCAACAGAAAGATTTGTTACATCAGCAGGAGGCGTTTTGTCTGAGATGTCTTCTGGAGTTGCTGTTGCTGTTTCGCCACTTGCAAAATTTAAACTGTCATCAAATGACTGAACTGTAAAAGTATATTCTGTTCCGTTAGTTAATCCGCTTACAGTAAGTGTGCTTACGTTTTTATCAAGAATAACAGGATTTGAAAGAGTTCCTTCTGCTGGCGACATACTAACCTTTACACCGGCAAAATCACTGTCAGTCGGGTTTGTCCATGTCAAAACTGCGTTACCGTTGGTTGCTGTAATTATTAAGGCAGTTACGTCAGCTGGAGCCGTTTTATCTGATGTGTCGAGCGGAGTTGCTGTTAGTTTTACGCCGTCGGAAACATTCAAACTTTTGTCCATTGAATACAAGGTAAACGTGTATTCTGTTCCGTTTGTAAGACCTTCAAAAGTAACTGTTGATTTTTCGCCAGCCTTGCCTTCAACAACAAGAGTTGAGTTTCCATTTTCCAGAGCTGGTGACACAGTTACGCGGGTTGCATAAAAGTCTTCGTCCGCAGGGTTTATCCAGGTTATAACGGCTTTTGAGTTTGCTGCCGTTACACCGTCTTCTGTAATTGTTACTTTTGCAGGGGCAGTTGTGTCTGTTTCAAGTTCATTTTTACAACCCACTGCAATGAGTGCAAGAGCAGCTAAAAATGCCGCCAGTACATACCTGAATTTCTTCATCATAATTTACTCCTTCTTTTTGATTAAATTTTATATATCGTGTCATTCTTTTGTCATCCTGAGTTCATCTCAGGATCTGTCTGTAAAAGAGATAATTTCTTCTCTGACAGCCCCTGAACTAAATTCAGGGTGACGATGCTTTGTCATTCCGAATTTAGTTCGGAATCTGTCTGCCAAAGAAATAATTCCTTTTCTGACAGATGCTGTGCGAAGCCGCCGCAGGCTAACAAATTCAGAATGACACATTTAAAAACAAAAAGACCGCCCACGCCTTGCGGATTTTTCCACAGACGTAAACGGTCTTACTCTCACCGAAAATATATTGTTAAAGAGAAATTTATCGCTGAACTGAACTGAACTGAACTGAACTGAACAACTGTATTGTCTCCTTTTACTTTGTCAATGTTTTTTTTATATTTGATGTTTTTATTTTATGGTTACTTTCTTTTCTTTTGAAGTTATTCTACTTTGTAAAATTTCGTGAGTTCACTCACTATTTTTATATGATATTCATACACTTACAGAATTCTTTCTTTATGCTAAACTCAAAAATTAATGAAAAACTTAATTCTTATTGACGACCACAAAATGCTCCGAAAAGGAATTGCCTCATATATAACCGAAAATTCTGACTGGAAAGTTACGGCAGAAGCAGAAAGTCTGGATGATGTCAAAAAAATTGCGACATCACTTGGACAGCTACAAAAAAATTCAAGCGACAAAGAAAACATCACCGTCGCCGTGGTTGACCTTCAACTTAAAGGCAGCGAAGACGAAAAATTCAGCGGATTTGAAGCGGTAAAAACACTGGCGGTCGCTGGCATTCCAAGCATAATTTTTACCAGCCACGACACTGGTGCTTGCATTGAACAGGCGATGGGCGCAGAAGTTGGAGCAAAAGGGTTTGTTTCAAAATTGAGCGACGAAAAAATGCTATTAGACGCAATCAACGCAGTGGCAAAAGGAAAAACTTTTATCCAGCCTGACCTTGTAACATCTTTTATAGAAACTAGAAGTCTTCTTTCTATGCTGACAAAAAGAGAAACGCAGGTTGTCCGCCTGATTCAGCAAAATCTTTCAAATGAAGAAATTTCTGCCGCAATGGGAATAAAAATCACCACGCTGGAAAATTACTTGAGTATAATTTACGACAAAATCGGCTGTCGCGACAAAAAAACTTTGGTTGAAAAACTTTCTTGATTTTGAAAAAATAGAAGAATGAACTTAAACGGTGCAGAATCTAGCATTGCGGTAATCCAATTTATTGAACTTCTTTCCATTATTTCCGTTTTGAGCATTGGCTTTGTGATTTTTCTTTTGCTTCACTTAAAAAACCGTGAAAAAAAATAAGGCGCTTGAAGAACAAAACAAAAAGGAAAAACTTGTAACAGAAACAATCACGCAGGTTCAGGAAAACGAACGCAAACGAATAAGCACAGATCTTCACGACACCATAACCCAGGACATACGGACGGCACTGCTTTTTGTGCGCAAACTTGAAAATTCAACCGGGCTGAATGACGAGCAGAAAAAGCTTCTTTTGAAAATACAAAAAATCGAAGAGCTAAATCTTAAAAATATCCGGCACATTATAAGAAACCTGACGCCGGCAGAAATTGCAGACGCGAATTTTGTTCAGCTGCTTTCTGAATTTTGCGAAAACACAGGCGAATCAAGCGAAATCCTTGTAAAATTCCACGCAGAACCTTCCCCACTTTATGCAAAACTCAACGCGGAAAAAAAACTTCACATTTTTAGAATCGTGCAGGAAAGCGTGAACAACGCCTTAAAACATTCTGGCGCGGAAGAAATAAGCGTGATTGTACGCGAAGAGGCCGAAGGAACAAAACTTTTATTTTTGATAAGCGATGACGGAAAAGGTTTTACAGGCAGCGAAGAAGCGGAAAACACCGACAAAGACCAAATCTTAAACGAAAGCACACATCTCGGTCTCCGCGGAATGAAAAGCAGGGCTGAAATTTTAGGCGCAACGCTGGAAATTAAAACCGACAGCGAAACCGGAACTCAGGTAAAACTAGTGATGACGGTATGAGATGCTGAAACAAGTTCAGCATGACGGCAATTTGTCATCCTAGACTTGAAAGTTTGTCATCTTGAAGTCCAACCCGTCATCCCAAACTCCAACCCGTCAACCCGAACTCGATTCGGGATCTCATAGTGAAACAGACTCTGAAACTAGTTCAGAGTGACACCAGCCACCTTCTTCAATATTTTCGCAACGCCCCTATAGCACAAATATCCCAGAGGAACACAAATTCCCTTATCAAGAATATTTACGGGAACACGAGGAAGCAGGGCTGAAATAAAAGTCGGAATATTCGACGAACTTAAAAAAGTGTACATAAAACGGATTTGCGAATCTTCATCGTAATTTGACAGAGTGTTCAAAATCATAAAAATAAAGGTTCCTTCAAAACTAACAAGCAGCGCAATAAGAAAAATCAAAAGAATAATGTCCGCAACTTCAATGACGTTTCGTCTTTTTAGATAAAGTCGAATTATAGCAACAACAGAAAGGCTGCAAATCATCCAGAAAAGAGATTCTGCTCCAAAATGATAAGCCAGCAAAAAAAGAATATGCGAAAGGACCGCGCAAATAAGCCCCGAAGTTAAGCCAGAAAACGCCGCCGTTACCGTAAAAAGAGTGTCAGCGTAAAGAGGAACAGGATTAAAACGGTTTAAAAAGTGCAAAAGAAGATTCAAAAATGCAAAGACTATTCCAAGTGAGATCTGGATTTTGAGCGGTGGATTTTTGACAGAAGGCGATTGATTCATAACGAAAGATTAACACAAAAGACGGACTTTTGAAATGAAATTTAAGAAGCCTAAAACAAGTCTGAATGAGTTTCTGTACGCGAAAGTTCCAAAACAAGATTGAGATTTGTGATTTATTTCTACGGTAACCTGCACAACATTCTTAACTAGAAAATTCCAGCGGTTAACAGACGCGGCTTTGTAACAAAGCATTTTCTTTTCGCAGGATTTTTTTTTGTTAACTTAGATCTAGTATATTTTGCGTTAGGGATTGTAGGGGTGAGCGAAGCGAAAACAAACGCTCAGCGTTTGGTCGGAGGCGAAAGCCGGAGCCCCGCAAAGCCCGCCGGCACGAGTTTTTGCAATGCAAAAACTCGTGAAGCAAAACGTAAGTTTTGCGGCGAACGCCATTATAA
>CAVCIJ010000008.1:0-21243 GCA_963601995.1 bacterium
AAACAAATTCAGGTTTTTCTGATGACGAACCAGACTCAATATCAGAATTTACACTATTGCACGAAGACATAAAAACTGAAATCAGTGCGATAGAACCTAAAGGAATCAAAAACTTTTTGCATAAACTTTTAATAAAAATCATAAGAACCTCGAAAAAAAATAATTCTAAAAAAGAAAAGACTAGAAAAGCAGATGTGAAAACCTTTTCATAAAGTGTAGAATAGAATTCCTGCCGCGTCAATTTTTTTTTAAGGAAATTTTCAGAAATTTAGTGAATGAAAAATATGTTTTTTGTTAAGCCAAAATGCGGTATTTTACAAAAGACTCTGGCGGTAAAAAAAGGCTTCTTGATTACACGCCGCGATACTTACTGATAATTTTTTTTGATAGAGAAATTTTTGTGTTAACAAATAGTTTGATAAGAAAAAATCCGCAACATCACTTGCGTGGCTAGTTACTGATAAAATTTTCTATTAACAAAAAAATCTTTTTATTAACTTGAAAACTTTTACTAACCACACGCACGCCGTGTTAACAAGAAAATTTTTTTAGTAATAAATAATGTTCTTATTAACAAAAGAAATTCTGAATTCTTTCTAAAAGATAACAAATCAAGCTTTTAAACAAAAAAAAATCCTCCCTTTGATTATTACGGAGGATTTGAAAATCGCAGGAAGAAAAGTAAAAATTCCTTCCTACTTTTTTGATAACCTATTACAGAACTAAAATTCTAATGCGACTCTTCATTATTCAGCAGTTGCTGAAAAAGAACTTGCATTTTTAAGAGCATTAAACTCTGAATCGCTTAGTCTGAGTGCAGTTGCATGTCTAGTTCCTGCTGGCATTGAATAAGTTCCATCATTTTCATGACGAACCCATTTTTCTGGAGCAGCTGTTATATCAGAACATGACCAGCCGTAAAAGTTTGTAGATGCACTTGTTGAAGTATTTCCGTAATGATCACCAAACATCCACCAAACACCGTTAATATATACTTCCCAAGAACCTTCAATTCCTACGCCAGTACTTTGGTCAGTATCTCTAGAAATATATTCACCATTATGCATTACTTCAAAAGAAAGTGGCTCTAAACTGTCTGAAACGGCAATCGCAATATCCTTTCCGTCTGAAGCTTCATTCTTAAAGAACATATAATATTTATCGCCCCAAGAAACTATACTTGCATCAATTTCAGTTACAACTTCTCCGGTATAATCATCTTCAAAAAACAGAACTGGCGCACTAAAAGTATCAAAGTCATTTGTGTAACTTATGTAAGTACGATTTATCCAGTCAGAACCTGTTCCTGTTTCCAAAGCATCAGCAGAAAAATTTCCAGACCAGATAACACCGTAATCATACAAATCATCAGCGGTATAAGAGTCATTTTTATTGATTCTTACAACTTCAGGAGCCCACATATGACGTCCAGAAATTACAGTTCCGTCATTCGTTTTCGCAAGAACTCTGCAACGAACATCTGTCCAGTTTATTAAATCGCTTGAATCAGCAACTATAACGCACGGACTTGATGTTCCCCAATAACTTGAAGATGCTGAAGTTCCATATTCTTCAACTGAATTTCCACCAAAATTTGTCCAGTCTGTTGCAAGCATTACAAAAGTTCCGTCTGCTTTGCGGTAAATATAAGGATCTCTTATACACTGCCCGCCAGAACCAACACTAGAAGGCACTGTAAGAACAGGAGAACCGCTGTTAACAGCTGTATAATTTAATCCGTCTGGACTTGTAGCAAGATAAAGTGAATTCTGCTTTTTCGTTGTATCATTATTTGATGAATAAGAGCCTTCTGACTTAAAATAAGCCATAACCCACTTTGAAACAAGCGAAATTTTCTTGCTGCGGTTGCCATTTTTGTCAACTGCTAAAATTCTATATTGAGCATCCGTGTTGTTCTGAATGTCATATAAATCATAATCAAGATCATTTATTTCAAATTTGGCATACTCAATGCCCGCATCTACAGAAGCAATAACGCTGCCTGTGTAATCAATAACTTCAATATGATCAAAATCAGAATCTTCTGGATCACTCCATTCAAGTTCAACAGTTCTTATGTTTGTTGAAGAATCAAACGAAAGTGTGCTAAATGAAATATCAGAAGGAGCACTAGGTCCAATCTTATCCTCATACGCATCCAAATTATCGCAGGAAACAAAAAGCGAAACGGTGGCAAAAGCCAAAACTGCAGTTTTTAATAATTTTTTCATCAGTTTCTCTCCATTTCTTATTCAGCTTCACCAAAATTTGGCGTTCCATCAGCATTCCAGGTAAATACTTTTGCTCTTCCAGTGCGGTAAGGATCGCTTAAGCCGTCTGTTGTAGCAGTATAAGTTCTGGTTCTGCCAATGTAACTGTACAATCCAGGATACTGACGTGCGTGATAAACGATTACATCGTAATCCTTGTACTTTGTAAATGAACAGTGACCAGGTCCGTAAATGCAGTTTCCTACACTAGTTGTAAATACTGGAGTTTCGCTCTTTTTCCATGAAGACATTTTGCAAAGATCAGCATTTTCATCAGCGGTCAGCATTCCTAAGCAGTATGCTTCATCACAGGAACTTGCACTGTAAACCAAAAAGATTTTTGAGTTACGCTGCAAAACTGCAGGTCCTTCATTTACATTTACATTTGCACTTGTGTGAGTGTAAGTGTTTACATCGCCGTTTTCATCGTAAACATCAACTCCGTATTCCCATTCATACTGAGGAACAGAAATAACTGTTGCATCTGTAATCTTAGTAAAGTCTGAATCATCAACAACTTTACCGATTAAAAGGCAAGACCATCCGTTACCATTCGCGCCATTTTCGTAAGTAACACCATTGACTGTAAGAGTTCCGTCTCCGGCAATTTCATCAGCCCATCCATCAACATAAAGATACTGTGCCCAAACGTAATACCACTGACCATTCTGGTAAAAAACAGTAGCGTCAAGGTTAAAGGCTGTCATAATGTTTTTAGAAGAATCAAATTCGCTTTGTGTAACTGCCTGAACTTTTCCGCAAAGTTCCCAAGTGCCAGAAAGTGGATCTGCATCTGTACATTTTGCAACGTGGCTTCTAACGCTCCAAACACTTGAACTTGAATCGCTTCCCGTAAAGAACAAGTACCAGGTTCCGTTTATATAATGAAGTTCAGGTGCCCACAAATAACTGTAAACTGAACCACTTAAAACTCCACTATTTGCCGTAAGAATTGTTGCTGATTCTGCGTCATCGCTGCTGTCAATCAAATCAATTGTTTTAGCACGGCGCAAAATAATTCTGTCAAATGCTGAATAAGTTGCTGAATAGTAATAGTAACCGTCAGTATGTTTGTAAATCCAGGGATCAGCTTCGCCTTTTCTTGTAGACCCCTGTCCCTTTGAAAGAGAATAAATTGGATTTGCAAAACCAGGTGTTTTTTCTTCCGCTGCCTCACTGCAGGAAACAGACGCCATTGCAACAAAAAGCGACATTAGAAATACTGATGTAATAAAAATAGATTTTTTCATTTTCTAAGCCTCCTAATATGTTGAAACAGGTGCTGCAACTTTTATTTTCAAAAGCGGATAATTTGAAGTGTTATTGTTGTAACCCTTTTCATAAACACCATCATCTTCGCTTGTTACAAAGTCAAAAGTAAAAATTCCACCTTCTGCAAGAGGAATATGATAATCCTGCGATTTTAATCCGTGATCTTCGCCAGTTACAGTCCAGAAAAATCCGGTTGTTGTAGTCTTGTAAGAATCTTTATATTCACCAATTCTTACTGTAGCCATAGCAGCTCTTGAACCGTCAGCACTTGCAGGAACAAGATGAACTTCCACTGCATTAAACGGGACATCAGTATCTGAAAGAGCGCGGATAATATACTGTTCCACGCTGGCATCATCATCAGCGGTTGCTCTTGCAGCATAAATTTTGTCAGCTCCGTTTGGTGCCACATCAAAAACATAAGTTTGATAAGACTCTGTATTTCCGGAACTTGAACGCTTTACACTGATTTCTACATATCCGTTTTTAGCCGCAGAATTCTGCCACTCCGAACACGAAAACAGCATAAAAGGAAGTGCAAGAAGCCAAATAATTTTATTTTTTAATAACTTCATTTTTTCTCCATCAGAGTCAGATTTGATTTTTTACCAATCTAAACCTGACTCTTTGCCTTGAAAAAAACTCTAGAACCAAACTTTGAATGTTGTTTCAAGTTTGCCGAATTTGTTGTAAGTTCCGTTTCCAGAATCATAAAATCCGTGAATCAAATCATTAGACTCGTAGTCAAACGAGAATGAAACACGCTGATAAGAAAAATCAAGTCCAGCTTTCAAATAAGTGTAGCTGTTTGAACTGTCATAAGAATCAAAATAGCTTGTAACAAAAGCTTTTGGAGCAACAGAGAATTTGTCTACAAAAAGCGGAGTCCAGTATTTTACGCCAACAGTTGCACCAATAACCATTGTGTCTGCCAAAGCATCGATTACATCAACTGCACCAACAGCCTCAAGACGGTCAACTAAAAGTCCGTTTCCTGTGTTGAAAGAACCGTGCAAAATAAGAACATCGTGACTTACTGAATTGTAGCGTCCGTCATTGATTACGCAGTTTGAAGCAAGTGCACCAGCACAATATTCAGCAGCAAGTGCAACTCCAGGATATGCACCGTAGTCATCTTTAAGATAGCGTGGTCTTGTTCCCGAATACCAGGTATCATAAGCACTCTGCTTGTCTTCCCAGCCAAAAAGAACACTTGCACTTACAAGAGGATAAAGGCTGCCTGTATTTTCGACCTGAACCATTGTTGCACCAAATTTTGGCTTTAAGTAGTAAATGTCAAAGCAGTTCCATTCATAAGAAGCCTGAAGACCAAGTCTCATATCCTGCTTATAAACTGAATCAGCACCTAAAATTCCATTTGAATAACCAAGTTCAAGGTCAAGATTTGGAACTAAGAGAAGTCCTGCTGCAAGTTTGTAAACGTAATCAGTTGCATTTTGCTCAGAAGATGCTGTGTCCTGAGTTGTATCTGAATTTCCGCCGCTCCACTGCAATGTTGAAGCAATGTCAGCAGAAACTCTAAAGATTCCGTCCCTCTGATAACCTGCACGAAGTCCGTAAACTGTATCTTCATCTGCTTTTGAAGAAAGGAATGACTGTAAAGGTCTTCCATCAAGCTGACCGTAGCGGCGATCTGTATCGATTGCAATGAATTCATAGCAAACATCAGGACCTGTTGTGTAATTTACATAGCCAAGATTTGAATCATCTTTGTTATAAAGGTCAATGAATGCATCGCCCATATGGATTGTTGCGTGGTCAACATAAATTCTAAATGCGCCGTCATTTTCATCACCAGAATCTGTTAATGAAAGAGAATTTCCTGTGTGAATTGTGTCTCCTGCGTATTTTAATGAATCACCTGCAGCAAAAACTCTAATTTCGCCCCAGATTGGAAGATTTTCGCTGTTATCTGACCAAACTTCGCCAAGATTCAAAAGATTTACCTTAAGTTTAATTCTCTGATCTGAAGTGAATCCTGTTTTTCCAGTGTCCAAATCTGCACCAAATGTTACGTAAGCATCACCTGTTAAATCAGTTGAAACCCTAACATCAGTTTTTGGCTTTGGTCCGTATTTTGAGATTACAACTTTTGTGCTTGCCTTGTATGCACCATCTGCAGTAATACCCCAAATAAGAGTTTCGCCAAGTCCTGTAGGGAAAATGCGTCCTGCCTGATCAACTTTTGCAACATCAAGATTATCTGAAACCCATTTAATCTTTTTTGTTCCATTGTAGTCGCCAGGGAAATTTACCCAAACACCTTTAATTGAATTGTCATAATCATACTGATGAAGAGCAATTTCAATCTGATCTGTATTGAGCGAAATAACGCCCTCTTTTGCACCGCCAATTATTTTTGAGTACTGCTTGCGGGGTTCTTTTACAGCCTTATCCTTTTTCGCCGGGTCAGAAGCAGAGTTTTTCTGAGCCGCAGCAGAAAGTTCAGTCTCAGAAGAATTTTCAGACAAAATCTCGCTAGAAACATCAACGCTTTCCTGCGCTGCAGCCATACCAAAAGTGAGCGCTAAGGTACAAGCAATTGCTAAACTTTTCTTTTTAAACATTGTAATCTCCTAAAGAAATAAAATTGACGCCATTTGCGGCAAATTTTTTCTAAATTTACTAAATTGCTAAATCTTATGAAAACCTTTTCATAAAGTATAACATAAGATTCCAAAACCGCACAATCTTTTTTTTAGTTTTTTTCATGTGCAGTTTTTACTAAAAAAACTAGTCAACTAACTTGTAGCACCACGCATAGTCATTATTAGTAGTGCTTTCAGAAGATGACAAATACGGATTTGAGTTACCGCTATACCAATACTTAGAATTGCATTTTACAGTTGTCCAAGATGAATATCCTGTTGCAGTAGTTGTAGAAGAATGCTCTGAAGCAATTGAGAAACTTGCTCCAGCAATATCAGTTCCCACTGTATCAACTGTTCCTGTAAATGCGTGAGGAGTTGAACCACTACCCCAGCCTGTACTGTCAACATCATAGTTAGTTGAGCTAGAAGGAGCAGTTGAACTAAAGTACAAATAAAGTCCGCTTGCAGTTCCGTCTGATGTAGCAGCTTCAAGACTAAATTCTTCTGAAGAATCAAGAGGTGCTCTTACAATCCAGTAAGGATATGTCATTGCAGAAGGATTGTATGTTTTGCTTGTGTCATCCTGAACAATTACACAGTTTACATAATCTACAGCACTTGTTTTGAATGGAACCAAAACTCTTCCGCCCCATCCGTTTTTAATGCTAATTAAAGCAAGAACCTTCTTTTCTACAGAAGAATCATCTCCTGTAAACCTTAATGTTGCGTCATCAGAAGGAATTGTTTTTACAGTAAATGTATAAGTATAATCAGGAGCAAGACCTGTAATTGTTGTCTGAGTTACACCAGTTTCAGTAGTTACAGTAGTGCTATCGATTGATGTATCAGAACATTCAACAAGAACTTCATAAGAATAAGTTATTAACTCATTATTTGAATCATATTCACTTGCCTGAGGAGCCGACCAGCTAAGCAAAACATCAATTGTCTGTTCTGTAAGCGAAATATTTGAATTTACTGCTGTAACAGAACTTACCACAGGATTTTCTGTAGATACCGAAATTTTCTGTCCTGTACTTTCATTTCCGTCGTAGTCGCAGCTTTTTATTGTAAATGAATATTTTGTTGTTTGTTCAAGACCGGAAATCTGAAGTTTCTGAACACCACCTGCAACCGTCTGATATGTATCAGAGTCATCCTGGTAAATGTGAACTTCCTTAAAGTCCAAATTTTCTGGATCAGTCCAAGTTAAAGATACTTCTTTTCTTCCGCCAGCTGCATTTCCTCCACTCACATCATCTGGAGAACTTATATCAGCAGCTGTTGTGAATACGGCTGTAGTTCCTGCATTATCTGCATTATTTGTATCACCCTGAACATTACCGTTTATGTCAGCAGTTTTAAATGTAAAGGTATATTCTGTATTTGCAGAAAGTTTTGTAAATGCTGCAGTTGTTGTTCCCTTTGAAACAGTTTGCTCTGCTATTGCTGCATCAAGTGCATTTCCAGCAAAGTCTGTTGCAGGACTTATAGAAATTATAACTGAACCGTAATCGCTGTCGCCTGGCTCGTTCCACTTAAGAGAAAGACTATGATCTCCTGCATCAGAGGCAAGTTCAACATCTTCAACATTTGAAGGCGCAATAATATCTTTTAGAAGTGCAACGTCTACATTTTCATAAGAAGTTGATCTTTTTCCGTTTAAGAATCCGTAAACACTAGCGTAATAAGACTTTCCTACAGCATCTGTAAGAAGATCGCTGATTGTATAAGTCTGAACGCCTCTTGAAACTTTGTAAGTAGCGTAAACTTCAGGTTCATCACTGCTTGAAGCTGCTGCAAGTGCATTTGCTGTACTTCTTGCTTCGTCGCTTTCAAAAACATCAATCACAATTGCTGAAGCAATGCTTGGATCAGTCCAGGTTAAAGTAAATCCGCTTTGTGTTTGAGAATTTTCTACCAAAGTAAGATCACTTACACCTTGAGCCGGAGTTGCACTTAAACTGACAACTACAGTGCAGTAAGCTTCAAGACTTCCATCAGAAGTAACAGCACCAACTCTTGCAGTTCCGGCACTTCCGCCGCACAAAAGACTTGCTGTGTTTCCGTTTACTTCTTGAATTGCAATAATATTTTTGTTTGTTGTATACCATTCAAGTTCTGCAGTAGAGTTTTCAAGGCTTGCAGTAATCTGCCTTGAAGTATATCCGCCTAATGCGCTTGAAATAACAATAGAAGATTCACTTAAAGAAAGACTTGCTTCTGTTTCAGGCTGACCTGGACAAGCCATAAACAAAAACGCCATTGAAGCAAATGCAATCAAACTTGTAAAAATTTTTTTCATCTGCCTTCTCCTTTAGTTGTTGTTAATATAGATTGGACTTTCAATATAAATTGCCGCACATCCAGCACTATCTTCTGATGTACTTGCACTAACTCCACCAAATGCAAGGCTTGCGTGAACAAGATAATATCCAAGATTTTCATCATAGAATCTGTACCAGCCAGAACCTGTTTTTACAGTTGAAGAGCCAAGTTTAAATGACGCGTCTTTTCTTCCTGATGTGATATAAGATTCAGAAAGAGATGCAACCTGAAGTTTATTTGTGTAGCCTACTGAAGAAGTCCACAAATTTGTGCCTGTATCCTGGGCACGTCCTGTTGTATCAAGGTACATATAGTAACCTGTTGAAGTTCCTGTAGAATCAGTTGCTTCAAGACTGTAATAGCCATCAGTTCCGCTAAGGGCACTATGTACAATCCAATATTCCTGTGTGCTGAGTCCCTGAGTAATTGCACCAACCGTATATCCTTCAGGAACATCAGAACAAATATTTCTGCAGACATATCTTCCGCTGCTATATCCTGAAAGCAAATGCCAGAGAACTTTTACAGGCTGTTTTGTAATTGAATTACTTGTACCTACAACACTGTCAGCCGAATCAAGGAATTGAGCATAAATTGTGTAGTCAGTATCAAGACTAAGTCCTGTCCACTCAGCAGAAGTATCTGTTCCACTCACAGAACCTGCACCACCATCAATTACAAATTTTATTGATGAATATGAAATAGAACTTGAAACATCAGAAAGGCTTACTGCAATATAGCCAGAAACATCTTTTGTAACACTAGAATCTAAAGAAAGAGAAGCAACATATGAATCTGTAGTGATTGTCTGCTCCCATTCAAGAACATCAAAATCATCATTGTAAACACAAACATTAACTTTATAAGAAGTGTTTTCTGTAAGATTTTCAAAAGGAACTTTTATTGCATCTGCAGTATAGAAAATTGTTGAATTAAAGCTGTCTGTTCCTTCAACGCTTATGTCAATGTGATTCCATGTCTCAGAATCAGCAAGAACTCCATTTGCTTCCCACTCAAGATTAAATTCAACAGCAGTTTTTTCTGTAATTGAAGGTGCATTTACTTCTGTTGCAGTAAATTCCTCCGCAGTCTCAAGTGTTGTTGCAGTAGTTGTAACTTGGTTTGAAGTATTTCCGTTTAAATCTACTGAAATAAATGTGAATGTATATTCTGTAGAAGAATTAAGTCCTTTTACCCAGCCGTATTCTACGCCTGCAGGAATAACAGCACTTTGTCCGCCGCTAGATGTTATTTTTATGTAATTCAAATCACTGTCGTAGTCAGCAGGATCTGTCCATGTAAAGAAAACGTTATTTGCATTTGCTACTGCATTTATACCGCTTACTTCAACAGGCGGAGTTTTTTCAAAAGAACAAACTACACTACACTGTGCACTTACATTACCAGAACTGTCTTTTGCGCTTACAGTTGCACTTCCTTCACCTTCAAGAATCAATTCTACAGAAGAACCTGTTTCTGCACTTAACGAGCAAACGTTTTCATCGCTTGATGACCAATAAATTGTTGTATCGCTTGCAAAACTCGGGCTTGCAGAAGCACTTAAAGTTTTAAAAGTTGTACCTTTTGAACCGTAAAGATTTACGGTTTTTCCATTCATAACTGAATTTTCATCTTTTATTGTGATTTTTGAAACAGCAAGACCTAAATCTTCAGTTGGAGTAAAACTTGTTGAAAAAGGTTCGCAGCTTGCAAAAAGAAAAGCTCCAAGAAAAGCTGCTAAAAATCCTTTAGAAAATGTTTTCATCGCCGCCCTCCTTATTTTCCTTTTACAATGCCTTTTTCAGCATCAATAGTCAGCGAATTATATTCGCCAATGTAAGGAACATCCATATTCAAAAATTCGCTGTTGTTCCACTGAACTAGCTGCCAGGTATAAGAACTCTGACTCAAATCTGATGTATTCCAGCCATTAAAAGCCGCAATGTAAGATGTTTTTTCAGTACCCTGAACCGCAATCAAATTTCCAAATTCATAGGAAGTTGCAGTGTTTTCAAAACTGTTCAATCCGCTCCATTCTTCATAAAGACTGTTTGTCCACGCCCATTTTACTCCCTTATAAGAATCAGAATAATTTCCGCCCATAAAGTTGTACCAAACCGGCGAAGTAACAGAATATGCGCTTCCGCCCAAATCACCAAAATCAGCAAAAATCAAATAGTAAATTCCCTTGTGCTTGATGATTGAAGTGCGTCCAATAACGCGGCTGTCAAAACTGATTGAAAAAATGTCGCCCCAAGTATTCCACTCTGTGCGGATTTCAAGGTAATCATCTGTGAGCGCATAAATGTAGAGTTTTGGATTGTCAGCAGTTAAATCTTCCCAAACGTAAGCAACTGCATAAGCACTTCCGTCAGTATCTACAAAAATAGAATTCATTATTGAACTTCCGCTCATTGAAAAGAAAGTATCGTGAATATGAAAATTTCCGTAAGGAGTGTTGCTTACTGCAACAAGAGGTCCTTTTGAAGTTCCAAGCCACATTACGTACATATTTGTTTTTTTATTAAACACAACGTTCGGATTAAAAACTTCAATGTTATAAAAGCGATCATCAGTTCTGTTTGTAAGAACATTGTTTTTAAATGTCCAGTTAACTAAATCTTCGCTTTCGTAGCATTTTACTGCCATAAATCCGTTTCCGTCGCCAACATTTATATTGTGACTATAATCAAGTCCGTACCAATAATATTTGCTGCCGCATTTAATAACGCTGTCGTGTGCCTGAATTGCGTTTCCCTTTGTATCGATCCAGACTTCGCCGTTAACAAGAGTTTTTTCCTCCGCAAATGCAAAAGAAACTCCGGCAAGCAGAACAGCAGCAAAAGCAAGATGTTTTATTTTTAACATATCTTCTCCCGTAAATAAGTTTTTAAAAATCCGCTAAAATTTTTAAACTCACCTAAAAATCACTAAAAGGCACTAAGCAACGCTTCAAGTTCGCTTGCAGTAACTTCAATAACAGAAGTTCCCACAGTCATATTGCTTCCGCTAAACTTTGTTATAGAAGAACTTTCTTCCCAGCTTTCAGGATTGCTTATATCATCAGAAATGTACGCTGTGTAAGACCCCTTGCTTGTAACCTGATTTGTAAGCATTACCCAGGTTCCGTCAGAAAGTTTGTAAACACAAGGCTCATTTTCGTAAGCAATTACGCTTTGCCCGTCAACACGATTTATGTAAAAATCTTCTGCCTTGCCTGAAATTGAAGTGCTTGCTCCAACAAATTTAAAATCTTCTGCAAGATAATTATTACTCTTTGCAAGCTGAATATCTCTTCCAAGCTTTGTTTCAAAAGCAGAACGTGTATCATACGCAAAAAGATAATAACTGCCAGAATCCTTTATCATATAAGGACAGGAAATGCTGTGTGCTGGAGAAAATAAAATTCCTTCACTAGAATTTTTAAGAGTCAAAAAATCGCAAGTCTGCACATAGTAAATCCGCTGGATTCCGTCTCCATCGTCACCGGCAAAATAAATGTCGTAACATTTGTTTATTTTGTTGTAGATTGCTTTTGGATAGCGGACTCCGTATGTTCCCGCAGATGATTTTACGGTAAGAAAATGCTCGTAATTCCAGGTGATTAAATCATTACTGAATGCCACATAAACTCTGTTGCTTGGATTATTACCATAATCAGTATCTTCTCCAGCACCAAAATCACTATATTGACCGTCATTTGTAAAATCTGCTGCCAAAAGAACAAAACTTCCGTCGTTCATTCTAAAGATGTAAGGATCTCTTAAATGACGTGAGCCAATTGTTGAAGAAAAGGTTTTCGCATTACTGTTTAAAACAGTCCACGTCAATCCGTTTTCACTGTATGCAAGATGAAGACCATCACTTGATAAAGTTTCAGAAGTACCTGTACCAGCCATAACATAAGCTGAAGTTTTCATAACTCCTTCACTCCAGTCACTTGGCTGAACCTGGAATTCATCTGCTAAAGTATTGCAACCTGAAAAACACAAAGCCGCCGCAGAAAGTGCAAGAAAAGCAAATGTTTTTGCATAAGTAATTTTTTTCATTTTAATTCGCCTCCCTTACCATTCATCGTCCGCTGTATTTACAGGAATAAACTGCCACTGCTGTCTGATTTTTGTTTGCGGATACAAAGTTGGATAAGTTGCATCACTTGCCCAGCCGGCATAATAACCGTAGCTTGTCATCCACAAAATATTTGAACCGTTAAGCTGTGTGTTTGTAGCCTTAGTTGTTTTTAACCAGGTTGAAACATACTGCTGAGTAACATAGTTTTTAATTTTGTAACTGTCACTGTCATAAAGTTCAAAAACAAAACTCTGACATTCGTTATCTGCATCAAAAGTATTCATTGTACAAGTTCCATTTGTACTTGAACCGTTTGCTGTAATTGCAAGCCCAGAATAGCGGTTTACAATCATATATCCGTAATTTGTTGGAACAAATCTGTACTGATACAAATACTGATCACGATAGTTTGTACTTGAAGAATCTCCGCTTGGCGCAGTTGCAGTCCAGCTGGCATTTGTTCCTGTGTAGCAGTATTCAAGATTTGTCATATACTGGCTGTTTGCATTTTTTATGTAATAATACTGCGGATAATTGATTTCACCTTTTGAAACGTCTGGAACAAGGGCTTCGCTAAAGAACGCATTACAACTGGCAGAGCTTTCATCGTCAAATTCAACTTTCATCAAAACGATTTCATTGTCGTAAGTTGAACTTCCGCCGTGTGCAGGACCCCAGCGATCTCCCATGTAAAGCCAGGAATTATTTCCGCTTCCGTCAGTTGCCGTAAGTTTAAAAATGTATGCAGGCTGACTTCTGTCTGAATGGCGGTCATTTGAGCTGTTATTTCCACCATCATCATTGTCAGAAAAAAGTCCACCAGAATACCATGGTCCGCCAATTGCAGTTGCATAGAACCATCTTGAAGGCGTTACATTCCAACCGTCAGTATCTGAAGTAACACAGTAATAAATATCATTGTGCTTTATAATACAAGGAGCTTCTTTCTGATTAGTTTTGAGCATATCCTGAACTAAGAAATTTGTATCAATATCAAGGTAGTCATCAGTAAGTCTGTAAAGATTTAAAACTGTATTTTCAGATGCGCTCGAGCAAAAATATGCAGTTCCGTCATCATCAATAAAAAGAGTACAGTCGCGGCTCATAAAACCGTAAGGCAGGGCATCATTAGAATAATCACTTGTATATCCGCTGTCGTGAACATCAAGGGCAGGATCATCAAATGGTCTGAAAGTTTTTAAATATGTAAATTCCTGATCAGGAGCATCGCCATACGCAACAATTACAGAAGCATATCCATAATTCCAGCTGGTTCCTTCACGGTGCGCCCACAGGATATACTTGCCGGTTTTTTCATTGTAAATAACCTTTGGACGTTCCAAAAAATATCCGTCAGTCTGTAATTCAGGAGAAGCACTTTCCGGCAGAATATTGCATCTGAATTCCCAGTTAACCATATCTTTTGAACGGTAACAGGAAACTCCTTTTGCATTTCCGTTTGAATAGCGATATTCACCGTACCAATAAATGTACTCGCCTACAGATTCTATTGTTCCGTAGTCAATATTTCCGTTGGAATCCTTTTTGTGATTCACAACCTGCAGCATACAACCGCCGTCACCAAAAAGAGTATTTCCGTCAGTATCGTACATATGTACGCCTGTTCGCAAAATCCCTTCTTGAACTCCTGCCGCCCGCATAGTTCCCGTAACAACATCATCGCTGCTCAAAAGGCTACACGAACTTACTGCGAAAACAAAAAATGCTGATGCAAAAGCAAACAGAACTTTTTTCATCATTTCACCGCCTGTTTTAAAATAAATTTCACTTATTATGAAAACCTTTTCATAATATTATGAATTATATATCAAAGTTTTGTCAAACAAATTTTTATGAATTTAGAAATTATTTTATGTTTCTGAAAGCAGAATAAAGAATTTGATATCATTTAAAAACGCATTTTTTCTATTAAAAAATTCTGAAGTTTAAGAAAAATTTCTTTGCTAACAGGTGGGATTTTTTGCTAAGAGAAAGTCTACTGGTGACTGGCGAGCGCGGAATGTCGAGGATTTTTTGTGAACCAAGAAATTTTTTGATAAGGAAAAAAATCTCTGCTTTAAGGAAGAGTCTCGTGGTAACGGCGAGGATTTTTTGTAACTGGGAATTTTCTTGGTTAAGAATTTTTTTTATTTCAGAAAAATCTTTTTGCTAACAAGTGCGAAATCGTTAACTAAAAAAATTTTGATGCTAACACGCGCAAATTTGCACGGCGTGGTTACTGACGAAATTTTGCTGCTGAAAAGCATTTTGTTACGAAAGAAATTTTTGGTTAAGTAAAAGTCTTTTTTTTTGAAGAAAATTTATTGATAACGCGGACGATTTTTTTTAACCAAAATTTCGATGGCTTACAAATTCGCCTTGTAAACAAAAAATTTTGCTGGTAATCCAGGCGACTTTTTTTACTGAAAATTCTGTTAATAACAGATGGAATTTTTTGGTTAAGAAAAAATCTTCTACCAACCCGCACAAATTTTTCTTGTTAAGAAAAGTCCACTAATTACCAGCTCGCGCGTATTGCTGACAAAATTTATCTGATGAGAAAGATTTTTTCGATAAGAAGAAGTCTAGTAGTTACCGGCAGAATTTTTTGTTATAGAGAAAATCTTTTTGTAAACAGCACGATTTTTTTTGTAAATCAATTTTTTTAACCTCGCCCTTCATATTTTTCTATCATCAGTTTACTTTCTTCTACAATTTCCTGAATCAGTCTTTCGGGCTTAAGCACTGTTACTGCATTTCCAAAACCCATCACCCACACAAAAATCATTTGCCTTTGATTTGACTTGAACTTCAGAAAAACCGAACCATCATCCTTAACCTCAACTTCCTGAGTTTTATGCCACTGCCGCTCAGTAATGTAATTTGCCAGTGACGGAGAAAACAAAAACTCATATTCTTCCGGAGCTTGAGCGTTGTTCCAAATTCCAAAATCCAAATCTATATGTTTTTCAAGCTTAAAATCAGCAGAAATTTTAAAAATTTGAGGTGTAAGCACAATATTTTTGATTCTGGACATTGCATAAACACGGATACTGTCAGCAACATGGTCAAAACCAATTACATACCAGTTTCCTTTCTGGCACAAAACGTGATATGCATCAAATTCCTTCTGCTTATAAATCTGACTTCCAACACTCTTGTATTCAAAAGTGATTTTTTTGCGGCTCCTGATTGCCTTGAAAATTGAATTGAAAACATCTTCTTCAATTACAGGCGCCGCATCTTTTAAAAAACTGATGTCCTTATTAAGAAACGAACTATCAACAGTAATTGTGTCGGGCAGCATATCCGTAATTTTACTCATAATGTGTCTAAAAGAATTTTCCAGCGGAGTATTTTCGTACTGCTCCATAAGCGGCAGCACTGTTGAAACCGTAAATAAATCCCCTTCAGTCAGAACAACATTCGGAATAGAGTAAGTTGGATCAGTGTAATGATATTTTTTCAAAGCCTTGTCATATTCTAATGGAGCATCCATTTCATCACGCAAATGCTGAAAATCCCGTTCAATAGTCCGCTGATTTACCCCGAACTTAAAAACCAGGTCTTCCATGCTAACATAATTTCCGCCGCGAAGCATTTCGTCCAGCTGAATAATACGGGTAGTGCGCCTAACGTCATCTCTATTTGCCGGCATAATTATTCTTTTTCCTCGTCTTCATCAGATGTATCCTGATATTTTATCTGTGAAATTATATCAGCTAATTCCATAGTAATAACAAAGGATTTTGTAAATGCATCCAGAACTAAAACACTGCAGTCACCCATACCTTTTGCAAGTTCAACACATTCAAGAAAAGAAAGTTCAATAAAGTAACAGTCAAAATCTTTATAATTATCACCAATTTCTGCTTTATTAGAAAAAACAGCAAAAGCATATTCTCCTTTATCGTTTTTTAGAAGTTTTGGACAAAATTTAAAATCTCTACCGATTTCCACTTTGCTGATTCCTTTACTAAAATCTTCCTGCATTTTGTTTTTCTCTTCCGCTGAAAAATCAACAGTTACTGGAACACGAACCACGCTATCATGAAGGCAGCAGACTAACTGAGTAAAATTCTGCTCAGAGTTTTTTTCAAGAAATTTTTCTTTTAATGAAATAAGAATTTTTCCGTCTGCAAGTTCCTCAGCTGAAGGACGCTTATTGTCCAAATAAGGAGCTTCCTGATAAAAATCACAGTCAATAAAATTACAAAGCGAATCTTTATGCCACCTTCCTGCTTTTATCATATCCTTCTGAATTGATTCTAAAAGCTTATCTGAAAGCTCATCATCCTGCACCAAAACCCCGGAATGTCCGCCGTGCCATTTAATTTCCGGAAAAAGTTTTTCGTAGCGCTTTGCTGGGAGTGGATTTTCAGTATTGCAATCAAAAGCTTCCATAATCCACATATCTGCATAATAAAGTTTTGAACCGTCCTGCCGCCAGTTGTCTCCTTCGTAGCATTTGTCTTTGAACTTTCCAATCATGGCAATTCCGTCATTGTCAGTTCCCACCTGCTGAAGAATAAAAACGTCATTTTTTTTAAGACTTTCCGGTTCGCGAATGCTCCAGTTAAAATCTGAAGGCATTTTCTTATTTTTTATATGTTCTACAACATCAAGGTGATATTCAATCTTATATGAAGAGATATTTGGATTCCATCTTAAAATATATAAACTCATTGGACGCTCCTTTTAAAAACAAAACAGATTTCCACGAAAATTTTATCATGGAAACCTTCCGTTATGAATTTAAATTGTCAGCTGAACAACAATTTCACGACCTCCAAGTCTTACAAGCTTACCGTTATATGAAAGTTTTTCGCTCTTCGCTTCACGGATAACTTTTGCAGCCAAAGCTCTTACATAACCAGCCTTTTCCAGTCCCAAATTTCCAGTAATTTTTGAATCGAGATTTTCAATAAGCACTAAAATTGCATTTTTATCAACTGGATTATATGGTTCAGCCTGAATAGCCACTTCAAGACTCGCAAAAAAATTGTGCTTTGCCTTTCTGATTTTTTCTGCCGCCCCAAGCAAATCCTCTGTGCTAAGATTATCAGCCATTTTATCCAAAACTTCCGAATAACTTTCCCAGCTGTGATGACTAGTTCCCACAGTTTCGAGCGTCAAAGTAACTGAATTTTCCTTAAAATAGCGCATAAAAGCCTGATCCAAACTTTCTTTTGCAGAATCATAACCCAGCTTCTTTTTTGCCACATTGAAAATAAGCGGAATTTCTTCAGCATCAACATTCTGCATTCTTCCATAAACAAGCGAAAAAAGAATTTCCACGCTCAAAGGCTCCATAATGTACTGAGTAAGCGGCGCAAATGCTTCAAAAGTCTTTCTGCGGCGAAGATAAAGTTCCCCTGCAAGCAAAGAATCTTCTGCTTCGACTGCAGCCAAAAGCGGGCCAACATGCGTAAGAAAAGCAAAAACATCTTTGTCAGAAATATCAGTTTCAGGAGAAACATAAACTTTTGAATTATTGTTCACAGCGTCCTAAAGAAAAATATACCAGCAGGGCGTAAAATATGTACTTGAAGCAATTTCCTGATATCCGTCCACCTGCGGAAGCGCATCAAAATTCCAAATCCCCTTGTAATCCAACTGACCTGTCCTGCTCTTTGAAAATTCAAACCAAAAATTCCCATTCTTAATTAAAATTTGTGCTTTCATCATTTCAGCACCTCCTGTTCCGCGTTGTCTTGATTTCAATTATAAAATGCAAGAGCGACACAGAATGTCGGAGTGATTTTTTTTGAACTTTTTTTTTACAAAATTTAGGAGGGGAAAGTCTCCCCCCTCGCTCCAAACCCGAGTCGCTACGCAAGCACCAAAGTAAACTTTGCCCCTTGCTCCGCTTTGTCGTGTTTTCCGCTACCCTCTCTGCGGACTCAATCGCCGCCCGCAACGCCTGCTTGCTCCCTCCACGACCGCCAGATTTTACATTCATCCCTCAGTTATAAAATCAATTTCCTGTTTTTGACTTGTACGCCAGAAATAATATTTTGCCTTTCTGTTATGAAAAGCATTGTTTTTTACACGCTCACTTATCAAAAAATTTTCCCACAGCATTCCAATATCAGAACGCAAATCGCAGGAAGAAAAATTTGAAATAACAGCATTTCTCACACCATTATCATAAAAATAAATCTTTATGCTTTTTTTTAATTCATTACGGACATTTTTGCTGTAAGAATGAAGATGAAAGATAACGTAAGCTTTTTCAAGCAAATCCACATATTTTTGAACGGTAAGGGTATCAATTCCCAAAAGATTTCCAAGTTCATTAAAAGAAACTTCACTCCCAGTCTGCAAAGCAAGAGCCTGAATCAGTTTTTCAATCACAGAAGGTTTTCGTATATTTTGAAATTCAAAAACATCTTTATAAAGATAACTTGAAACAATATTATCATTTGTTAAAAAAGGGAAAAGATTATATTCAAACTTCCGACCGGTAAAAGGCTCGTTTATTGTATTCGACAACTCTAATGCAGAAGAACCGGTTACAGCAATCTGAACCTGAGGAAAGTTATCGTGCAGAATTTTAAGTTTAAGCCCGATATTTTGAACCCGCTGAGCTTCATCAATAACAATAAACTTAGAATCACCAACAAAAGATTTTAATTTAGCAGAAGATTCTTCCGCCAAAAAATTCCTGACTTCAACTTCGTCACAATTCCAATACTGAATGAAACTATTTTCAAAATCTTCAGAAATGATTTTTTTTCAGCAAAGTAGTTTTTCCCACCTGCCGCGGATCAATTAAAATTAAAACTTTGCCTTTTCCTACGCAGACATTCTGTCTGCTACTCCCTCGTCGCCTGCACTCACTGCCGGCGGCATCCGTGTCGCCTTTTTCTCCCTATTCGGTCGGCATTCGCTCCGTTTCGAGTCCTGCACAATCGGTTTAAAACAAGGAAGCCTTTTAAAATAAAAAAAGACTTCCTTTTGAGAAGTCTTTTATAGCTGGGGCAGGACTCGAACCTGCGGCCTCCGGGTTATGAGCCCGACGAGCTGCCAACTGCTCTACCCAGCGTCGTAATAAATTGTGATAAATATACTATAAAAAAAGGAAATAAGTGTCAACAGCAAGAAAGTATTTTTTACTAATGCTCAAAACTTCCGCACCAGCAATTACACACAAAACGATAATTTTAAGCAAAAAAAAGAGTCCAGATAATCTCCGGCACCACAACAATCTAAATACCGTTGCTTCCTTCCGGATCTGGCGGGGTTTTCTAGCTGCTATGTGCAGAACATCTGGACTCAAATAAAGATTTTGGGAATTGAACCCAAATTCACCGCCAAACCGGAAATCTTTTATTTAAAAACTTATTTTTCTAGCAAAATCATTCGGGCAAAAAAAATGGCCTGTAACCTTACAAGCCAGAAAAATGAAAGCGAGACTGACACGATTCGAACGTGCGACCCTCACCTCCGCAGGGTGATGCTCTAATCCAGCTGAGCTACAGTCTCATCAAAAACGATAAGCGGAGGCGACAGGAGTCGAACCTGCCCGGCCCGTTAGGAACCGACGGTTTAGCAAACCGTTGTATTAACCGCTCTACAACACCTCCAAACAGTCCCTAAAGAGCGTCTCCTCTTAGGATTACGGAGCGAGAGGGATTTGAACCCCCGATACCCGAAAAGGTATAACGGTTTTCAAGACCGCCGCGTTCGACCACTCTGCCATCGCTCCAAGAAGTGATTCGACTATACACTGAATTTGATAAAAGTGTCAAGTAATAAAATGTCATTTAATCAAAAATTTAAAAAAAACTTCAACTAACAGAATATTTTGCATTATATTATAAGTGTAAAAAAGAAAATGTGCGTTTTATTAAAATTTGCAACTTTTTCTTGATGTGGTAGTTTTAAATATAAAATCACATTTTGAACAAAATCTGACTCTAAAAAAGAGGTTTTTATGGAAAAAAACAAGGCTGACATTAAAAATATTGCTCTTGGAATTCTTGTTGCAATTGTAGGAATTTTAGTAATGATTTTTCCACGCTATAGCATCGACGTTGTAGTTATTTTACTTGGAATTGCTGCAATAATAAGCGGAATTTATAATCTTGTAAAAGTTTACAAAGTTTCAGACAATCCTGACTTTAAAAAAATTGTACTGATAAAAAGCATTGTAAGTATTGTTTTAGGATTTTTAGCAGTTATGCTTCCGTTTGCATTCATCAAGATAATTGAAACAATTGTAAAAATTCTTCTTTACGTAGAGGCAGTTTATCTTTTACTTTCTGCATTTGCTGAAATTCTGATGATGGAAAAGCTAAAAGAAAACAATGAAAACGTAAAAAATCTAAAAATCGAAATTTTAGCCTCTATTTTAGCTGCAATACTTTTATTTCTTTTGGCACCAAATTTTGGAGAAACAGTTGTTCGCATTTTAGGAGCAATTTTTATTGCCGGCGGAATTATTTACGTAATTTACTATTATTTTCACAAGCCGATTGTTGTTGAAGCAGAAAATGTACGCGATGTAAACGAAAATGAAGCTTCAAATCAACAGAAAAATCAAGATGAGAAAAACAAAAGTGCTGAAAATTCAGCAGATTCTGACAGCAAAACTGAATCTTAAAAAATCATACTAAAACTAATAGGAGATATTTATTATGAAAAAGAAATTTTTTATTTTGGGGGCAAGTTTATTTTTGCTAAAT
>CAVCIJ010000009.1:0-9706 GCA_963601995.1 bacterium
GCATAATCATTTATATTTTTCTGAGTATCAGGAATCTTTACATTGTAACCTGCGTTACCTTCAGTTCCGTTGTCAGAAGTAAAGTTAGTAATGTCTGTTGCAATTACAAGATATTCATATGTCGCAAAAGTTCCTGCGGTAAAACCTGTAATTGGAGCACAAATACCGGCATTACCACCCCACATACTATCAGCTGCTGTAAATGTCCATGTGCCATCATCATTTTTTGAACCTGTAGAACCGGCAGTCCAGTCACCAAAGTCTTTTGTTGTAGTACATTCAGAATCTGTTGTTACAAGATAATACTTATAGTAAGAACTTAAATCTGGTGCTTCACCATTTACAGGCTCTTCTACAGTAATTTCAACTGTGCTTGCAGCACTTATGCTTAGACTTCCATAACTTGCTGTAAAGGTTACTTCGTAAGTTCCTTCTGCGGCTGTTGTAAAGTCAAGAGAGTCTTCTCCAGAAGTGTAAGTTGCACCAAAAGTAACAAATGAAGTAATATCTGTAGCTTCTTCGCCCTCTTCTTCTGTGTAGTAAGCTTTTACGCTAATTCCTGTATAATCAAGTTCATCATCAACTGAATAAGAAGTTTTTACAGTATCGCTATCAACAGAAATTTCAATTTTCTTTGCAGCCTGTGCAATTGTTACATCGTAAGTCGCTGTAAAACTGCTGTAAGTAACAGTTACCTTTGCACTTTCTTTGTGGTCAGTTAAATCAGCTCCAGAAACTTTTACCTTGCCCTCTTCGTCAAGATTTTCAGACGCAAGAGCAACTGTGTAATCCTTTGAAGCAACAGTCTTTTTGGAATTGTCACTGTAAACTGCCTTTACAATGATTCCGTCAGCAGAAAATTCTGTTCCTTCAACAAATTGCGTTAGCGCAGAATCAGCATTTACTGTAATTCCAGTAACAGTTACTTCTGTCTCCGTATTCGTATTGCCATCTTGACAAGCTACAAAAATCAGCGAGCCAAGCAGCATTGCCGCAGCACTAACGGAAGCGGCAAAAGCATTTAACTTTTTCATTTTATCCTCCTATGAAAAAATACAAATCAACGTGGAATAGTCTCCACCCTATCAGAGTAAATTATCAGTTCAGATTGCATTTATTGGTAGGCAGACAATTTTTAGAAAAGTGTCTTTTTTTGGGTTTAAGCGAATTTTTTACACTTTTTTATAATTTTGGAGCGAATTTAACTAAAAAAAACACCGCGCCATTGCCCAATTTTATTGTGCAATAACACGGTGAACATTTTTTACTTCCGGCAGAAAATTTTTTAGGAATCCCGCTGTTCAGGGTTGTCATTCAAAACCGACTTGAAACTTCGTTGTCAATTCGGTTTTGAACGGCTGTTGTGTTTTCTTAGTCATATATTGAGTACTAAGAAAATAAATACTTATCAATAAGACCGCGAATTTGTCATCTATTACTGACAAAATTCTATGTTTACAAAAAAAAACACGAGTTTTCGCAACCGCAACCTGCGACAAACTAGAGAAACAGGCAAAGGCTGCGAAAAACTCAACAAATATAAAATGCTAAAAGCATTTTGCTCCCCAATCGCAGCTAGGTTTGTCTAAAAAAAAGCAGGTCTTAAAAACTGTAAATTTTTAAAACCTGCCTTAAAAAATAAAGTCATAGTAAACAACCAGAACGTCACTCTGAACACGTTTCAGTGTTTGTCTAGCATACTAAAACTATTAGCACTCTAATTATTACTCCGTGCCATCAGCATAATAAACTGCGCATTTATATGCAGTCGAATTGACTGTTACTGTAAAAATGGTTTCCTTTGCGGTAAATGCACTGCAGTGTAAAAGAACGCCTGCACCTTGCACAGTGTAAGCAGTCGAATCTAACGAAATTGCACTTGGTGCAGAGTTAAAGGTTACGTAAAGACCTGCTTCAGTTGCAAAACCTGGAAGCTGAATGTTTACAAGGCTTCCTTCTCCGTCAACAGCATAGAATTTAAACTTGCCTGTATAAGAAGAGTTGCTGCTTCCGTTGTCTGCCCAAGTAATACTGCTCCAGTCAATTGAACTTTCATCTGAACTGCCAGAATCTTCTGAGCCGCTGCCGCTTTGAGAGTCTGAACTTTCGCCAGAAGAACTGCCGCCTGAAGTTTTTTCAGTTACATAAACGTGATCTACCCAAAATACCTGTTGTACAGTAGAAATAAATCCAATCTGGCTTAAACTGTTTGCACTTCCTAAATCAATTTCAACATCAAGCCATTCATAAGTGCCGGAATTTGAAACTGTTTGAGCATATTCTGCATTTGGATTTACAGGTTTTATGCTGAAATTCTCGCTTGCATAAACACTTAAATGAAGAACCGAATTTGCACTGTAAGCATATTCAGCAATATTCCAGCCGCCGCAGGCATTTTCGCCATTCAAAGAACTAAAGTTTATCTGCTTAACAGTTTTTGAATTTTCAAGAGTGCAGTCTGTAGAAGACCAGCCGCCATTCCAGCTGTCGCTAGAAGAAATTGCGTTTGTTGCTGCTGCACTAGAATCAAAAATAACGGCTGCCCTTTCTGGAATTGTTTTTGCAGGACTAGACTCTGGCTGATTTTCGCTTGTAATAGCACCATCTCTATCTGTATAGCCTGAATCTTTTTGCCATACACGAACGTAATCAACTTCCATTGTGCTGCTTTCAAAATCACTAGGAACTGTGCCGCCTAAGTTTCCGCCCACCGCAAGATTCAAAATAATGTAAAAATCATCTTTGAACGGCCAGGCATCGTTATTGTAATCAGCAGGCGTGTAAGTAAAGACTTTTACATCGTCAAAATACCAGTCAATTTTGTCATCGTCCCAATTTACTGCGTATTTGTGGAATTCTCCGTCGCTATAAGAAAGTGAAGTTCCCTCTGTAAAAACAGGACTTCCACCATAACCTGCCTGGCAGTGCAATGTTCCGTAAACCTTGTCGCTTCCCCACAAATTTACGCTTGTTTCCATAATGTCAATTTCGCCGCTTCCAGGCCATACTTCGCCATTATAAATGTCGTTGTCAAGCATCCAGAATGCAGGCCAGACACCTTTGTCATTTGGAATTTTTGCGCTCATTTCAACATAGCCGTATTTAAATGTTTTTAATCCGCGCGTTACAAGACGTCCGCTTGTATAAGCCATATCATTTGAAGATTCTTTTTTAGCAACAATTTTTAAAGTTCCGTCAGAAACATAGGTGTTGTCAGGGTCGTTATTTGAATACCACTGAAGTTCATTATTTCCCCACGCCCAGTTATTTGGATTTGTACCGTCAGAATTTTCTGAGCAGCCGGCTCCTACGTCATAGCCCCAGTTTGAGCTTAACGGAGTTGAATCAGAATCGCAGGAAGTAAATTCATCGCTCCAAACAAGAGAATATCCGCTTAAAGGAATTGTAGCACCAGAAATGTCTGAACTCGAACCGTCAGTTTCGCTTGAAGAATCGCTGTCGCTTCCTGAAGATCCGCTTTCACCCGAAGAACCACCAGAAGTATCGCCACTTCCGCTAGAATCGCCCGAATCTCCAGAAGAGCTGTCTTTCGCAGTAACTCTGATTGCTTTTTTAGCAGAAATATCAGGATAACTGTCGCAGGTTACTGTAATTACAGCAGAGCCTTCTTTTACACCAGTTACTATGCCGCTTTGATTTACGCTTGCAACGCCTGTATTGCCCGATGACCATTTAAGGCTTCCAATTTGAGCATCTCCAGGATTTGATGTAACGCTCAAAGTTATTGTGCTGCCAACCTTAACGCTTGATTCCCCTTTTATGCTGATTGAAAAGTTGCCGTCAGTTCCAGTGCCCGCCTGTGAATTGCAGGAAAAAAGCAAAAGTACAAAAGCAAAAGAAATTGCCGCTGAAAAAGTTCTAAAAAAAGTTTTCATACTGCCTCCAAAATTTATCAGTGAAAAAGTATTCCAATAAAAATTATGAGGCAAAACAAAAATAAAACCAGGTAGATAAATTTTAGTTTAGTGTGTTTTATTGAAGCGAATTTTTCTTTGTTCAAAAGAGTCTGTTACTTACGGTTAAAAATTTTTTCAGGAATCCCGCTTTCCGCAGTTCCGGCTCATCGCCTCCATTCTTCCGCTACGCTCCAGAACGCACTATTGTGTTTTTTTTAGTCATATATTAGTCATTAAAAAAGTAAATGTTTATCGAAAAGAACCGCGAGTTTGCACCGCAAACTCGACAACTGAAAGTCTGAAAGCTCAGACTTTCAGTCTCAATCGGGGCTAAGTTTAATTTAGGCGTTAATAAAACATAATCTTAACAAAAAAAACACTGCGAGTTTGCATTTCAAACTCGCCGGGCAAAAGTCTCCTGGAATTTTGATCCCAAAATCAGTGCTAGGTTTTGCTAAAAAAAAACTCCAGCTTGCGCTGGAGATAAAAACTTTTATTGTTAGGAGGAGTTTTTTTTAGGTAAAGGATTTATTATCAGTTATTTACGCCAGGAACAATTTCGTTACCGCTTGCATCGTAGAATGCAATATTTTTAAGAGTAATAGTTGTTCCTTCAGAATTACCACCACCAATAGCAAGTACACCATAATCATTTGCAGAAACTTTATTTGTTCCTTCAGAAATTTCAAATTCATACGGAGATTCAGACCACTCTGTTGTTAAAGTAAATGATTTTCCTCTAGCTGCACCTGCATTACTGTTTGAATCACTTGTAGAAATCCAAATATCACCCGCAGCAGAAATTTTTGCTTCAAATGTAATTTTTGAAACATTACTCATATCGTAAGTAACAACGCCAGAATCAGTTGGACCAACAGCACCGTTATTTACAAACGCACCGCCCCACCAGCCAACAGAGCCTACAGTAATTACAAGTCCTTCAGTTGTTGTTGTTGCAGTAAAAGTATTCTCCCAAATCTGCAAATCGCAGCCTTCAAACTTACTAAAAGGAATAACTCCGCCAGAAGCTCCTGAATTTGAAGAATCTACATAACTTCGTACATTTGATCCGTCGTTTACTATTGCGTCAGCACATGAAGTAAATGCAAAAGCTAGGAATGCAAGGCTTGCCTCACAAAATATTTTAGTTAATTTTTTCATTTAATCCTCCGTTCGTTAGTTAAGTGTAAGGCTTTGCTCGCTGTCACTTTTGTTCTGGTAAATGCGCACGTAGTCAATTTCGTAAACAGCCTTTCTCATATCACTATTGATTGAACCACCTAAGTTTCCGCCCATCGCAAGATTCAGGATAATGTAAAAATTCTGATCAAAAGGATATTTTGCCCAATTGTTTCCTGGATTTGCATAAACTGCTCCAAGCGATTCTCCGTCATAAAAAGCTTCAATTGTTCCACTTGTCCACATTACTCCGTAAGTATGCCATTCATAAGGATTATCAAATGTTACGCCGCCAAGAGATGGATAAGTGTCTGTTCCAGCATCTGAAGCCGAAGCTGAATGGTGCAATGTTGCATAAGTTTTTTGACCTGCAGTTCCCGGAGAATATTCCATAATGTCAATTTCGCCTGAACGCGGCCATACACCGTAAACTCCACCACCTGTAGAGTCTCCGTTTTCATCAAGAGTTTCTTCCGGCATCATCCAAAAAGCCGGCCAAACACCTGTGTTATCAATTACGTTACCGCTTGCATCGTAGGCAATCGGCATTTTTAAGCGAGCTTCAATGTAGCCGTATTTTGCACTTACCGCACCTGAAGTTTTAATTCTTGTAGAATTCCAGGTTGAACCGTTTGAAGAAGTTGCAATGATTTTTAATGTCTGACCATCTGTAGAAGCATTTCCAGAATCATCTTCAATTTCATCTCCAACTTTACAGTTGTCAGCAGAATCTACATAAGCCTGAACTTCGTTGTTTACTTTTCCAGACGACCAGATTTCTTTTGTCCAGACAGTTGTATCTAAACTTTCTGCATCAAATTCATCTGACCACACAAGTTTCATATTTGATAAATCCAATTTTTCTTCCTTCTCTGGCAAAAAACAGCAGCCACTTAGTACAAGCACACTTGAAAAAGCAATGGCTGAAGCTAAATATTTTATTTTTTTCATAATTTCTCCTATACAAACGTAAGTTTTCTAAGAAAAAAGACTGTCATGCTGAACTTGTTTCAGCATCTGTTAAATAAAAAACTGATTCTTTTACGTACAGATCCCGAATCTAGTTCGGGATGACGGTTTTCTTTGTTACATATTCCGGGTCAAGCCCGGAAAGATCAGCTTAAAGTCCTACGCTGAAATATGTTGTAAGTTCAAAGTAGTGTGCGCCGTCAATGCTTGCCCCATAAGGAAGTGCATTGTAAGCATCAGCACTGTCTTCACCAAAGATTCTTCCGGTAAGTTTTAATCCTACGCGGTTTGCTTTATCTAAGAACGAAGGATTTTCGCCAAAGGCATAAGCTACATCAAGTGTGTACTGGAATGGGAATGTCTGGTTAAAGTCTCTCCACCAGCTTTCTGATCCCCAACCGCCAATTGTACAGTCAAAACTTCCAATAATATGGCTGTAGCGTGCAGAAACTCCGGCATTTGCAAATGTTACATATTCCTGTGTTCCGGCAGCTTCCCATGCTCCTGTAGAAGCACAGAATCTTCCTACACTTGCAGTTCCAATCACTCTTAATCCAGGATAAAGATTTGTTACAACTCTTCCGCCAATCTGCCAGAGATTTGTCTGGTAACCTAAAGCACCGCCTTCATACCAAACATAGTCTGTAACAGAAGTTCCATCGTTTCTTGTAACCGTCTGCTTTGAATCGCTTTTGTAAACTAAATTATCTGTTTTTCCTGCATAAAGCTGATAAAGTCCTGTTACGCTGAATGCAATTGGTGCGCCTTCAATATCATCACTATTCCATTCGTGGAACCAGGTTCCGCCTTCAGGGTCGTAAGTGAATACGCCTTCAATTTCAACAGCCTGTCTGTTTCCAAGTCCTACAACAAATGGAGAACCTGCAAGTAAAGATCTTCCCATTGGCTTTTGAAGTGGAGTTCTTGCACGAGCAACAGGCTTAAAGCTAAAGTTGCCATAAGTTAAATCTGCACCAAGCTGAACTTCAAATCTGTTACCGCTTCCAGAATCTGCTGTAAAGAAGCCTCCGCGAACCATAGCAGGATTTGTGTCTGCAACAATTCCGCGATAAATTGCATTTGAATAAATGTAAACGTGCTCAAACATATTTGTTCCAAGCTGAACCTGACCTGCAAGCGTATCTGCAAAATTAACCTGAGCAATCTGCTTTTTGTTGTTTACATAGTATGCACCGATTTTTTCACTTCCAGCAGTCATAGCTCCAGCTTTTAACTGGAACCACGGCATAATGTAAGTTTCGCCATAGATTGAAGCCTTTAGTCCAGAACCATACCCGTTGTAAGGGTCAATATTAATGTTTTCTGATGAACCAAATTCCGCAGAACCTGTTGCATTCAAAACAATTCCGTCCAAAAGCCAGACTGAAGGAATCCACTTAAAGTAGTTTGCCTGAATCTGAGGAGCAGCACCGCCCCAAATTTCCGGGCCGCCAATAACTTCAAGTCCGCTCAAAATATCCTTTCCAACAAATTCAAGTGCAATTGGAGCGTCTGAACCGTAAGTGTCGTAACCTATAATATCAAAAGCTTCTTTCGAAATATTGAATGGATCACCCTTGCCTTCAAATCCTGCGTGACCAACATGGTAGTAACCGTTAATATCAAAATAATTTGAACTGTAATTTACAGAAGCTGAATAAACGTCAATATACTGAAGTTCATCTTCGTCACTCTGATTGTTTCCCCAAAGATTTCCTGTATCCTTGTAGTAACTTGCCCAATGATCTCCCAGTCTTGTAAAAGGTTCTCCTGTCCACGCTTTTAGAACAATTTCGCCGCTTAAGTTTTCAAGAGGATTTACTTCAATTCCAAGAATTCCTTCTGCAACCGCTGTAGTTTCGTTAATGTCGCCATCGCTGTTTTTGTAGCGCAAATCATCCATCCAGTTGCGTTTACCGTTTTTGATACTATCCAAAAGTCCGTTCACATAAACTGGAGTTGTAGACTGAACAGTTGCCGAAGCCTGACTGATTCTAACTTTTTCATTTTCTGTTAAAGTCTGCTTAATTGATTTTTCATTTCCCTTTGCAAGATAGTAAGCGTCATTTAAAGAAGCAAAAGTTTGAGCAACCTGAGCTTTTGTTGAATCGTAAAGCGAAAGTTTCCATGCGTCACCAAGCATATAGTAAGCTGCGCGCGGAATTCTTACATTGATTCCGTTCTTTTTGATTGTGCTCTGTGCACAAAGACCAAACCATTCCTCGCTCATGTTGTTTACGCCTTCTGCATAGTCAATATCGTAACCTGCATTTGACCAGGAAGCGTCGTCGTGCTTGTCGAGATTTTTTGTCTGGTAGCGTTTCCACCATTCATCAATCCATTCAAACACAAATCCACCGAGCATATTCTGGCTTTTTCCCTTACCGTAAGACTGCTCATAAATTTCCTGCCACTGACTTTTTAAATATGTCATTTGAGCACTCTGGTCTTCCTGATGAAGAATGTCGTTGAATGCATCAGCACCGCTTTCTGTAAGAACAATAGGCTTGTCCAAAACATCAGCAACATTTTCGTAGAAAGAATCGTAGAATTTGTATCCGCGGTAAGCGTTAACACCAAGAACATCAAGGCTTGGACAAAGTTTTGCAATCAACTCAAGATACTGAGTATCACCATTTACAATACCAACCGGACGATTCGGGTCAATTTCTTTACAGGCAGCCATTGCCTTTTCAAGAAGATCATAAAGATATCCGGCTTTTACAACGTTCTGCTCGCCTGTAGGAAGATTTTCAATTTCTGTAGAAGACCAAACAAGTCCGTAGTTACTTTCGTTTCCGAACATATACATAAGAACACCCTTTGTATCCTTGTAACTTTCTGCAGTTGCCCTGGCCTGTGCAATCAAAGCCTCGCGTGTGTAATAATCAGAATAATCTGTTGTAGGATACCAGGTTCCATTTACAGAACAGCCGTATCTTCCAAGCAAATCATTTACAACTGTATAAATTCCATATTTTGTGTAAATGTATTCAACCCATCTTGGCGGAATTGTAGAAAAGCATCTGATTACATTAACGCCCATTGCTTTTAGCATTGGCATATCTGTATCAATCATCTTCATAACATAGTCATCACTATGTGCAAAAAGGTTGTAGTTGTAAGTTTCTCCAATCGGAGTAAAAGCCCAAACAACACCTTTTATTTCTACCGGAGTTGCTCCATCAAAAATGCGCCAGCCGCCCTGATCTTTTTGAACAGTAATTTTATTCTGGGCAAAAACAGCACTTGCTAAACAAAGAAGCGAAGCTGCAATCACCGCAATTTTTTTCTTAAACATTTTTCCTCCAAAGTTTTCATAAAAAAACTGATAATGGACTCTTCTAAAAACTGCAATTTCTGGAAGTTTCCATAAATTATTTTGCTGCAAATTTCAAAATCTTAGTTTTCTGGAAGACTTACAACCTTTCCGTTGCCCCAAGAAGAAGGATCTGCGTAAGTGTTGTCTTCAGTGCTGTTCCAGTGCAAAAGTCCAGTTCTTTCTTTTCCACCGTCAGCATCGTTGATCTGGAAATCTGCCCTAAACTTCTGTCCGTTTTTAAGAGTTTTTCCGCCAATCACAGAAAAAGGAAATTTTCCTTCAACCTTGTAGCCGCTCTGCGTGTAAACAAAGGCAACCT
>CAVCIJ010000010.1:0-4791 GCA_963601995.1 bacterium
GAATCAAAGTCCACAAAAGAACCTGATGCAATGTAAAGCTTTCAGAAAGTCCGCCTTTTTGAAAAATAAACCAAAGAATTCCAAACAAATACAAAAGCACAAGGCCTGCTCCGTAAGCTAAAGTTATTTTTAAAATCTGAAAAAATGAAATTTTCTTTTCGCATAACTTCGGTTTGCCTAAAATTATTCCCGCAAGAAAAGCACCTAAAAGATAACCCCACAAAAATCCGCCTGTAACGCCAAAAAGATGTGCAAATCCGTGCTTCATTCCTGAAAAAACAGGAATACCAATTCCGCCCAAAATCAAAAAAACTGCAACTGAAGCCGCGCCATACCAGCTTCCCAAAACTGTTCCAGAAAGCAGTGCAAAGGCATTTTGCAAAGTAACTGGAACTCCGCCCGGCATTGGAATCGAAATAAAACATCCTGCGCAAATTATTGCTGCAAAAACTGCAATAAACGAAATCCTAAGCACAGTATCTTTTTTATTCATCATAAAATGTCTCCTAAAATCAAAAATTCAAATTTAAACTGATTTTTTTTATCTTGAAATTTCAGTGCAAATAAGGCTAATCTTTTTAAAGTTTGAATTTTTCAAAAAACTTTCAAAAAAAATATTTTTATTAAACACAGTAATATAAATGAATCTGAATCTAAATGTCAACCAAATAAATAATAATCGGTTTACATTCAATATTAAAAAAAATGAGAAAAATTATGAACGTAAAAGAATCTGTTCTTGAAGAACTTCTTGAAGCAAAAAAAAATGATGAATATGTTTCTGGAGAAAAGCTTGCGTCTTTGTGTAATGTTTCGCGGGCGGCGGTCTGGAAGGCTGTAAATTCACTAAAAGCTGATGGTGAAAAAATTGAAGCTATAAACAACAGGGGTTACAAACTTCTTGAAAGCAATTATTTTTGTCAGGAATCGATTGAAGAATGCTTAAAAAAAATCGATGCGGATTCAAAAATCAAAATTAGATTTTATAAAACAATTGATTCAACAAATACAGAAGCAAAACGTCTTCTTTTAAAACAAAGTGCTGAACATCTAAACAAAACTGTTTGCATTGCAGTTGAGCAGACAGCAGGAAGAGGACGACTTGGAAGAAAATTTTATTCTCCGGGAAAAACTGGAATTTATTTTTCAATAATTTATGCGCCTCAAAAAAATCTTGAATCATCAAAAATTACTGCACTTTCTGCTGTGGGAATTTGCCGGGCAATAAAAAATGTTTACGGAATTGAAAGCAAAATAAAGTGGGTGAACGATATTTATATTGAAGAAAAAAAAGTCTGCGGAATTTTAACTGAAGGAACTGCAAATCTTGAAACAGGACTTATTGATGCTGCTGTAATTGGAATCGGAATAAATATTGGCGAAAATGATGAAATTCCTGAGGAAGTAAAAAAAATTGCAGGAGCCATCACTCATAACACAAACGACTACAAGCGCAGCGAACTTGCAGCAAACGCAATCAGCGAAGTCATAAAAATCATTGAAGGAACAGAGTCTGAAAAAAATGAAGCAATGCAGGAATACAAAAAAAGATCAAATTTAACCGGCAAAAAAATCACTGTTACACCGATAATAAATTTGAACGAAGGAAAATACACTTGCACCGTAAAAGGCATTTCTGATGATGCAAAACTGATTGTAGAACTCGAAGACGGAAGCGAAAAAGAACTAGATTCTGGCGAAGTTTCGCTGCATCAGTAAATATTTTTTACGGCTTTAGAAAGACTTCAATTCAGCAAAGTTTTTGAGCTGCTTCTTCCCATTTTGCATTTAATTCATCAAGTTCCAGAGAAGCTTTTTCAATCTGACTTTGAACAGACTTTGCCTTTTCGCCGTTAGAATAAACGTCAGGATTTGCCATAAGATTTTCGAGTTCAGTTTTTTTATTTTCGAGCTCTTCAATCTGTTTTTCAAGTTTTTCAACTTCACGCTCATTTTTGCGACGCTCAGATTCACGCTTTTTTTGCTCTTCCCAGCTTAATTTTGAAGCACTCTTATTTTCTGAGGCAGAATTATCTTTTTTAGGACTTGAGGAATCTTTAGTCAAATTTTTTGACGAAGAAGAGTCATTGTTAACGCCCACAATTCCATTTTCTTCATCTTGAAGCCGCTGCATATAATATTTGTAATCGCCAACAAAATTCCTGAATTTTCCAGGATGAAGTTCAAGAACGCGTGTCGCCAAATCTTCTATAAAACCGCGGTCGTGGCTTACAAAAATTACAGTTCCGCCAAAAACCTTAAGCGCATCAAGGAGAACATCTTTTGAATGCATATCAAGATGATTTGTAGGTTCATCAAGAACTAAAAGATTTACCGGCCGAAGCAAAAGTTCAAGAAGTGCAATACGGCTTTTTTCTCCACCCGAAAGAACATCTATGCTTTTGTAAACATCGTCGCCTCTGAATAAAAACGCCCCGAGCATATCGCGGATTTTTGGAATCAACTCAAGAGGAGCCTCGCTTTCAAGACGCTCAAGAATGCTCATAGTTCCACTGATTTTTTCAGCACTGTCCTGGCTAAAGTAACCAACAGAAACTCCGCTGCCAAGTTTTATTTCACCAGAAAAATCTTTGTCGACACCGGCAATAATTCTTAGCAAAGTTGATTTTCCGGCTCCGTTTCGTCCGGCAACAACAAGACGCTCGCCTTTTTCAAGAACAAGTTCAAGATTGTCGATTATGTTCGGTCCGCCGTAATTTTTGCAGATATCTTTTAAAGTCAGCACGATTTGCCCCGAATGAGGAGCCGGCGGAAAACTAAAGTGAATTTTTTTCAAGCTTTCAGGAATTTCAATTTTATTTTCAAGGATTTTATCAAGCATTTTCTGTCTTTCCTGAGCCTGTGCTGCTTTTGTAGCCTTTGCGCCAAATCTGCGGATAAAATCTTCCAAATGCTGAATTTCCTGCTGCTGCTGTTCGTACTGAGAAATCAAAGTGTCAAGTTCAACTTTGCGGACTTTTTCATAATGAGTAAAATTTCCGGAATATTTTTTTAATTCACCGTTAAAAAGTTCATAAACTTCATTTACTGTGTGATCCAAAAAATAGCGGTCATGGCTTACTAAAAGAAATCCACCCTTAAAATCAGCAAGAAAAGATTCAAGCCAGTTGCGTGCCTCTATGTCAAGATAATTTGTAGGTTCATCCAAAAGCAAAATATCAGGTGAACACATAAGAACCTTTGCAAGTGCAATCCGCATCTGCCAGCCGCCAGAAAATTCTTCTGTCTGCTTTGAAAAATCTTCGCGAGAAAATCCAAGTCCAAGTAAAACCTGTTCCTGAAGGGCACTTCTTCTGTACCAGCCGCTTTCTTCAAGTTTTAAAAGAAGTTCAGAATGCTGCTCAGCAAGTTTTTCAAGATTCGGAGGATTTAACTTTAATTCCTCACCAATTTCATCGGCCTTGTTTTGAATTTCGTAGCCCCACAAAAAAGCCTTATCAGCTTCATCTTTTAAAGTGCAGCCTTTGTGAACAAGTCCGCTCTGAGGCAGGTAAGCAATGCGGCAGTCTTTTTGTGCAATCCGCTCTCCGCTGTCTGGTTCAATAAGTCCTGCCATAATTTTTATTAAAGTTGATTTTCCAGCTCCATTTGCTCCAGTAAGGGCAGCCTTTGTTCCCGAAGAAAAATTTACAGAAACGTCTTTTAAAATATCTCTGTCGCCAAAGGCAAGCGACACTTTTGAAAACTGCACAAAAGCCATTTTTGTCCTACTTTTGAAAGAAAACTACAAGTGAATTTACACTCAAACTAACGCGGTATGAACTTCGGCCAGTTGTTTCGCTCCGGCTTTCTGCAACATTCGCAACCGCCATTCTAAGACCGCTTTGTTCCTGTTTGTAAAGGAAATTCACATCTTTTTCCATTCCGTCAAATTTCAAAGTTAAAACGCCGTCCCATTCAGTTTTTAAATTATTCGGAAGTAAATACTGAATTTTAACAGTTCCGTGAGAAAGAGCACCTTTTTCAATAACAGAAGGCACAAGCCGCGAGAAACCAGTCCAGTAGAAATTTTCATCATCTTCAAAAGTAATTGTTCCATAATAAGAACTCTTGTAATCAGGGCCGGCATCTTTAATCGAATTGTAAAGCCGCGCCCGTCGCAAAAGTTCATCTTCAATCAACTTTCCGACATCAATTTCTTCATCAAAAGAAATAAAATTGTAGCTTCTTGGCATTCCGCGACTGTCGGTGTACTGAACTGAAATCGAATTTGAATTGAAAACTGTAACCTGGAACGGAGTGTCAGTAAACTTGTAAACACCAGCACTTGTTTTTGAAACACCATTATATTTTGCACTAACATTCAAAATCGGAAGAACAAGACTTACGGTTCCGCTGGCAGCACCCGTATCAAATCCGTACTCAAGTTTCATATTGTTAAGATCAATATTTTTAGTTTTTACCATGCTGCTGTAGAAATCAGGATACCATTTTGAACTAAAAATTCCTTCCAGAAGTTCATCTCTTTCTTGAACATTTGCTTCAACTGCGCCCTCACCGTACGAACCGTCAGCATTCATTTCAAAAAGCCGCAGATTGTAACTAAAGCACCAGCCCTGAACTCCGCTCGAAGTAAGAACACGAAGCCACTTTCCTTCAAGATTATTTTTGCCGTTAGTAGGAATTGCACCGTTGCCCTCATAAAGCGTTCTGATAATTTCGCCCTTACGCAAACGGTAAACCTGCTTTGAAGTATTAACGCGATCCTGCCTTATAGGAAGTCCATCAAGAACACAAACCGCATATTTTCCCTTGTAGTCTGAATAAGAA
>CAVCIJ010000011.1:0-14028 GCA_963601995.1 bacterium
ATCTTATTTCACTTGTTTTTAGAAAGGATTTTGACAATCACGAATCTTATCCGCTTGAACTTTTGGATTCTAAACACCGCTATCTTGTAGGTGCAGGAATCAACACACGCGATTATATGGAAAGAGTTCCGGCACTTCTTAATGCTGGAGTTGATATTATGACTTTGGATTCTTCAGAAGGCTTTACTGAATGGCAAAGAAGAGCACTTCACGATATCCACGAAAAATGGCCAAATGCAAAAGTTGGAGCCGGCAATGTTGTAGACCGGGACGGATTCAGATTTTTAGCTGAAGCTGGTGCTGATTTTGTTAAGATTGGAATCGGCGGTGGTTCAATTTGCATTACACGTGAACAAAAAGGAATTGGACGCGGTCAGGCTACGGCAACAATTGAAGTTGCTGCTGCACGCGATGAATATTTTAAGGAAACTGGAATTTACGTTCCAATTTGTTCTGACGGCGGAATTGTACACGATTATCACATTACACTTGCCTTAGCGATGGGTGCTGACTTTGTTATGCTTGGACGTTACTTTGCACGCTTTGATGAATCTCCTACAAACAAACTTATTGTTAACGGAAATTACGTAAAAGAATATTGGGGAGAAGGCAGCAACAGGGCACGCAACTGGCAGCGTTACGATTTAGGCGGCAAAAAAGGAATGGCTTTTGAAGAAGGAGTTGATTCTTACGTTCCATATGCCGGACATTTGCACGACGGTGTTACAATGAGTATGAGCAAGGTTATTCACACAATGTGCAACTGCGGTGCCCTTACAATTCCAGAACTTCAGGAAAAGGCAAAAATCACTCTTGTAAGTTCAACAACAATCACTGAAAGTTCAGCTCATGACGTTCTTGTAAAAAACACTTCAATCAATTAAGGAAAAGGAATTTCTTACGTACGCATTTCTGGCGCTGAATGCATCTTAAATTGCGCACGTATTTGGAGGAAATATGAAAGTTGTTATTATTGGTGCTCAGTGGGGCGATGAAGGCAAAGGCAAAATCGTAGATTACCTTGCCGAAGACGCAAAGTACGTTGTGCGCTATTCTGGCGGACCTAATGCAGGTCACACAATCGTTGTTGATGGAAAACAGTTTGCTCTCCATCAAGTTCCAAGTGGAATTCTTTATTCTGACAAAAAGGTTTATCTTGGCGCCGGAATGGTAATTGACCCGGAAGCTCTTTTTAACGAACTTCAGATGCTCAAAGATAATGGAATCAACTGGGAAGGACGCGTTTTTATTTCAGACAGAGCCCAGCTCATTCTGCCAAAATATCGACAGATGGACAAAGATCGCGACGCACAAAGAAAACGCCCAATCGGAACTACAGGACGCGGAATCGGTATTGCATATTCTGAAAAATCACACCGCGACGGGCTTCGACTTGCTGACCTTGACTGGAAAGAAAAGATGGCTGAATTTGATGGCGAGGATTTAGCATATCTGAACAAATACAAAGACGCTCTTCTTTCTATGCGCGTTGACCTTACAAAAGTTATGTGGGAAGTACGCAAAGAAAATATTCTTTTTGAAGGCGCACAGGGCGCAATGCTAGACATTGATTCGGGAACTTATCCTTATGTTTCTTCGGGAACTTCATGCGCTGCTGGAGCTGCAACAGGCTGCGGAATTGGTCCACACGACTTAGACAGAATTTACGGCGTTTTCAAAGCTTATGAAACTCGCGTTGGAAACGGTCCAATGCCTTCAGAATTCAATGATTCAGACGAAAGTGAAAGTGAACTTTGCCGCTACGTTCGAGACACAGGCCGCGAGTACGGAGTTACAACAGGTCGCGCACGAAGATGCGGCTATCTTGATTTAGTTGCTCTTCGTTATGCCTGCCGCGTAAACAGCCTTGACGGACTTGTGCTTACTCACCTTGATATTTATGACGCAATGGATCAGATTGAAGCCTGCGTTGCCTACGATATCAATGGAAAAATTGTTACAGATTTTCCGGCAAATGTTGATGAACTTAATTCGGCAAAACCGATTCTTAAGAAATTCGACGGTTGGAAAACTCCTCTCAAAGAAATTAAGTCTTACAAAAAGCTTCCAAAAAATGCAAAAGAATACATCGAATTTATCGAAGATTTCTGCAAAACTCCGGTAAGCATTGTTTCTGTAGGATACGAGCGTGATGAAACTTTTATCCGCAAAAATCCGTGGAAATAAAGTTTTTCATAAATTGCAATAACAACACAATTTTAAAACTTGCAGTGGGATATTAAACTTGCTGCAAAAATGTCCTTTTGTTCCGGTGAAATTCTTTTTCTAACGGCAAAAGGACTTTTTTTTACAGGGAGAAAATTATGAAAAAATTTACACTAGTGATTTTTGCATTTTTTTAAGTCAGGCACTTTTTGCAAAGACAAATATACGCTTAGAAGCTAGTGGTGGCGCAATATTAACCCCCAAATAATTCTTCTTATGATGTTATGGGAGTGCAATTATTCGGATTTGGCTTTAACTATGAATTTGAACTTGCCGGCAAAAATTTTTTAGCTGTGGGTGCAGATTTATGCCTGCCAATTCCTTACGCCGGACTTGAACTTTCCTACATACGCTGCCTTCAAAAGTCACAAAGCAATTACAAATTTTATTTTGAGCCAGGCATAAAGGCTGGAACAATAATTTTATTTCCTCAAGATTATACTTACACTGATGAAAAGGGAAATATGCAGACTGGCTGCAGCAAATTTGTTTTTTCCCCGCTCATGCAGCTTAATGCAATGTTTTCACTAAAGCCCAAAAATATGGATTTTATTTTGCCTTAGGTCCACAAATTACAATGCTTTTTATGAATAATCAAACTTCTTTTGAAAAATTTTTGCTGATTCCAGGCGTAACACTAAGTGCCGGCTAGCATTTTTAGGCAGTATAATTTTTTTTAATTAGTCAGATACAAAAATCCGTTATATAATTTTACTTAAGATTATCTTAATGTTTTAATTTGGAACTATCTAAAAATTAAAGTCATGCTGATTTTAGTTCTGAACTGACTTTTGAATGACACTATAAAGAAAATCTATTAGACAGTTCCTTTCTTAAGGAAGTTTTATGACTGAACAAAATCTTGAATCTATCCCAAAAGCACCGTTACGTCTGTATGTATTTTACTGGTTAATGATTGCACTGCCCTACCCTTACTGCATTTTATTCATAATTATAAATAAGATGTGTACTTTTTCACAAATAGCAGCCGTTTTCTTGCAACCAGGAACCTGGGCTTATTTTATTATTTACATGGGAGCTTTAGGAATATTTCAAAGTTTTTTTTATAAAAAATTAAGAAACTACAAAACTTTTGGTTATGAAAAAGCTATAAAACTTATGAATAATGTTCTGCCAGGAATTGCTGCCGTTTTAATAGCAAATGGTTTTATAGGCGGTTTAATTATCAGCAAAATTATGAAGGGCTTAAATTATGAAAATTTTCAAACTGAACCTTTTATAATGGCAGCAGTAGGTTCAACTTGTTTACTCAGCCTGTTCTTTTATATTTTCTGGGAATCATCTTTTGTAAAATGGGTTGGCTTTATTTCTGTCAAAAAAGTTTCCATAAAAGTTTCTATGCTTGCCCTTTTTATGTCTACAGCCTTATGTGCAAGCTGGGGAATTTGTTTACTGCTTATTGCACCTTTACGCATAAACGCTCTTTCTTCCTATTCATACAACGAATTAGTATTCAGGTTTATTACACCTCAAGCTCTTATAAGCTGTCTTTTTTGTATTGCAGACTTTTTTGTTTTGATAAAAACTTATCTGGTTCAAATTGTACGGATCAACAATTTTACTCAAAAACTTGCAGAAGGCGATTTTACTCAAGGCAGACTTCCGCTCGAATCTCGTGATGAATTTGCACTCCTTAATAATTCCGTAAACAAATTTTATGAATCAACAGAAAATATTTTGCAGCAGGTAAAAGCAAAGGTTCAGGTAATTAATGAAGTTGGTCAAGATGTAAATAATTGTATGGAACAGCAGGCAGAAAGCGTTTCTGGAATTATAGAAAATATTGAATCTGTAAAAAATCAGATGGAAAAGCAAAATAATGTTGTTTCATCATCTGTAAATCTTACAAACGGAATTCTTGAAAATATTTCGGCTCTGAACAAAAGCATAGAAAATCAAAGTGCAAGTGTGGAAGAAAGTTCAGCTGCAGTTCGCCAAATGGTTGAAAATATTCAAAATGTTTCTAAAATTCTTGAAAAAAATTCGCAGCAGGTTGATAAACTTAAAGAATCTTCTGATATAGGACAGCAAAAAGTAGAAGAATCTGTAAAAATGGCTGAAGAAGTAATTCAGCAGTCTAGCGGTTTACTTGATGCTTCTGCGGTAATTCAAAATATTGCAAGCCAGACAAACCTTTTGGCAATGAACGCTGCAATTGAAGCAGCACACGCTGGAGAAGCCGGAAAAGGTTTTAGTGTTGTAGCCGATGAAATCCGCAAACTTGCAGAACAGAGTAATTCTCAAGGTAAAAAAATCACAGAAAGCCTTAAAGTTTTAGGCGAAGTAATTAACAACGTTTCTGAAAGTACAAAGCAAGTCCAGCTTCAGTTTAACAACATTTATGAATTAACACAGTCGGTCCGCACTCAGGAAGACGTTGTTTTAAACGTAATGCAGGAACAGGCAGAAGGTTCGAATCAGATTGTTGCGGCGATGAAGGAAATTGATGAATCAACTCATTCTGTGAAAAATGAATCAAGACAAATTCTTGAAAATGGTGAAAATGTTGTAGCCCAAATGAATGAACTTGGAATTGCAACAGAACACATTGGAGAGGCTGTAAATCAAATGGCAAGCGGAACAGATTCGGTTTTGGCAGCAATCGACAAAAGTAAAGTTGTAAGCAAAAAAAATACCCAAAGTATAGAAGAGCTTACAAACGGAATGCAGCAGTTCAAATTAAAATAGTTTTTATAAACGCAAAGAATTTTTTTTAAGAGGTTTTCTTCGTTTTGTTATTTTTGGTAACATATTAAAGCCGATGAAAACCTCTTTTTTTTTATGAATGCTTTAGCAAATCACAAATTTTTATTATAAAATCTGAAAAAGATTACACATAAATTAAAAGATTCTTTTTACAAAGGCTTTAAATTTATTTCCGCGATCAAATTCGTTTGCAAACATTCCAAAAGAAGTTGCACCTGGACTAAACACAACTGGCAGTTCGCCTTCAAGACCTGCATCTCCGTAGATTTTTTTTGCACTTCCCGAAATTAAAGAATCCTTTAGCACGTCAAGAAGAATTTCCAGGGAATCAAAAGGTCCGTTATAAGCAACATTTTCTGCATCAAGAAGAGGCAAAAGTTTTTCTGTGCCGCTTCCGTTTAACAAATAAATTTCGCGCGGAATAAATTCAGTTCCATTTTCGCCTTTTAAAGTTTTTGCAAGCGGAAGAAAATCAAGATTTTTGTCAGTTCCGCCAGTAATAAGAACTACCCGCTTTCCAAAAGACTGACTTGCAGCAGCAGCAGCTTCTGGAACTGTAGCGCAGCTATCGTTAAAAAACACAATTTTCCTTTTGTCTACGGGGCTTGTCCAATCGTAAAAACGCTCCAATCGATGAGGAATTCCCTTCCATCCACCAAGTGTTTTTTCTATCATTTCAGGCGCAATTCCCATCAAATAAAGAACTGCCGCCGCATTTAACAGATTTGTTTTGTTGTGCTCGCCTGGAACAAGAAGACTTCCAAGAACTTTTTCAGACAACAAGTTATGATTTCTTGCATAGCGGCTTCTTAATTCAAAAGGAAGTTTTATAAAACCTTCTGTGTCACTTTTTGGACTTTTGCTTTGGTAAACACCATAAACATTTTCTGGCAGAATATTTTTGCTGTAACGGATAATTGTAGTTTTTGCCTTGCTGGCAAAATAATCGCCCCAGCATCTGCAGCCAGCAAGCGGATTTTCGCTTTCTTTTAAATAATCATCATCGTCATAATCAAGAAGCAGAAAATCATTTTGATCCATATCGGCAAAAATAAGTTCCTTATCTGCAACGTAAGAATCCATTGAACCATACCAGTTTTGATGATCCGGAACAATTTTTGTAATAACTGCAATGTGCGGTTTTAAAGCTTTTCTGCCCCGTAAATCCGCAAGCTGCCAGCTTGAAAGTTCAAGAACAACAGGCGTAGTTCCGTCAGTTTTTTCAAGAAAACTTAATGGACTTACAGTTATGTTTCCGCCCAAAAATGTTTTAAATCCGCAGATTCTAAGTCCGTAGTCAATCGCACTAACTGTACTTGACTTTCCTTTGCTGCCTGTAACTGCAATAATCGGCGACGCAGTAAAATGCAAAAAAATACTCAAATCAGTTTCAATAGCTTTTGCAGCCGCAAGAAATTTATTTCCTTCGTATTTTACACCCGGATTTTTTATAACACAGTCAGCATTTTCAAAATCTTCAATTTTATGTTCACCCAAAACATATCTTAATCGTGAATGATCTAATGTTTTATCAGCATCGAGAGAATTTATTGTGGAAGCAAGCTGAACCGAAGTTTTCATATCTGTTACGGTAACAAAGGCTCCGTGCCTCAAGAAAAATTTTACGCACGCTTCACCACCGCCGTTTAAGCCCAGCCCCATAATCGTAATGTGCTTGTTTTTAATGTCGTCCAAAGTATTAAAAAAGCAGCCCTGCGGATAAATATGATTTTCCATAAAATTTTATCTCCAAATTTTTATGCCTTATTTTACTCCAAAATTCAATAGTCAACAACAAGCAATATTTTTTTTGAAAAAGCCAAAGTAATTTTATGATTCTTGCGAGGACATTGCAGTAATGAAAAAGATTTTGTGTTTAATAGGAAATTCTAGCGGTTACCGACGAAATTTTGCTGATGGAGAAGATTTTGTGCTTAACAAAAAGCGTGCTGTTTACTGATAAAATTCTTGCTGATGAAGAAATTCTGCGTAGTAACAAAAAGCACGTTTTTTTACAAGAAATTCTACCAGTTAAGAAAAGCCTCTCTGTTAACACGCCGATTTTTTTGCTAAGAAAATGTCTTCGCCATTACACGCGCGGGCTGTTACCGACGAAATTTCAAGTGATAAAGAAAATTTTTTTCGTAACAAAAAGAGCGCTGTTTACTAATAAAATTCTTGCTGATGAATAAACACGTTGCTTAACAAAAAAACATAATTTTTAATCAAAAACAAAAGGTTTTCTGTTAACACACAGTTTTTTTGCTAAGAAAAAATCATCTACATCACACGCACGCCGTTTACTAACAAAATTTTTGCTGAGGAAGAGACGCGGCAGTTAACAAAAAGCGCGGTTTTTAACCAAAAATTCCGCCAATTTACAAATAAAATTTTTTGTTAACAAAAAAATTCAATCTTCTACACACAAAAAAAAACGTGTTTAACAGCAAAATTTTCTATTCACAAAAAATTTTGTTGGTAAACACGCATTGGTAAAAGACAAAAATTTTTAAATTATCTTGAAGTACAAAGAGATTTTTTTGCAGCAAATTCAGCAAGGGCTTCACTCAAAAGATAATCAATCAATTCTGTAAAACAAAGTCCGTTAGAAGCACACATTTTTGGAAACATACTGATTGAAGTAAATCCCGGCAAAGTGTTGATTTCATTCAAATACATTTCATCTGTTTTTTTATCAATAAAAAAATCCACGCGGGAAAGTCCGCTCGCATTTACAGCGGCATAGGCTTTTTTTGCAGTTTCGCGTATAAAATCAAGTTTTTGCTCATCAAGAAGAGCCGGAATTTTTAACTCAGCACCATCAGGATCATTATATTTTGCATCGTAGTCATAAAATTTATGTTTTGGAACAATTTCACCAGGTCCGTATGATTTTAAAACCGTACACAAATTATCTTTGTCAGCAGTAATAGAATTACCTGTAACCGAACATTCAACTTCGCGAGCATCAATTGCCTTTTCTACAAGAATTTTATTATCCCAGTTAAAAGCTTCCATTATTGCAAAAGAAAGTTCCTTTAGATTTTCAGCCTTGTTTGCTCCGTCACTTGAACCAGCACAACATGGCTTTACAAAAAGCGGAAATTTAAGTTCGTCCACAATCTGCGCAATTTTTTCATCATACTTTTTACTGTCATTTACATCAGAACGCGTAAGGCACTTGTAAGGCACGATTGGCAGTCCGGCATTTTTCCACAAAATTTTTGTGATTTCCTTGTCCATTGTTGCAGCACTTGAAAGAACACCGCAACCAACATAAGGAATTCCGCACATTTCAAAAAGTCCCTGAATTGTTCCGTCTTCTCCGTAAGTTCCGTGCAAAACAGAAAAAACTGCATCACAGGGAATGAATTTTCCTTCAGCATAAAAAATATTTTTTTCATTTCCAGGAAAAACACTGACTTTTTTTTTCTCATCAGGATGAATTTCAAGCTTTGCTTCAGGATTTGACTTCAAATCACTAATCACAGAATCATCTTCCAAATACCATTTCCCATCTTTACTTATGGAAATAAGTTTTACGCAATGCTCTGAACTTATATTTCTTGCAACTGCAGCACATGAAAGCAAAGAAATTTCATGTTCGCCACTTTTTCCACCGCAAATCAAAATTACATTCATTTTTTAAACCCCATTTCAGAAAGTGCTTTTTTTGCCTCGCTGATTTCATCGTATTTCATAATATGATCTTTATAAATAATTGAATTTTCATGACTCTTTCCCAAAAGAAGAACAATGTCATTTTCGCCAGCCATTTTAAATGCAGTTCTAATCGCCTTTGGTCTGTCAGGAATAAGAAAAAGATTTTCGTCATCAATTTTGCCGGCTTTTCTGGCACCAGCTGCAATCATTTCCAAAAGTGCAATGCTGTCTTCGCCACGAGGATCTTCGTCAGCCAAAATAACAATGTCGCAGAATTTTGCAGCAATTTCGCCCTGCAAAGGACGCTTTTTTACATCACGCTCGCCGCCACTTCCAAAAACACAAATCATCCTGCCACAGCAACGTCTTCTAAGCGGAGGAAAAATCGTTTCAAAACTTGAAGGAGTATGAGCATAATCCACAAGAACTTCAAAAGGCTGATCTTCGTCAATCAGCGTCATTCTGCCTTTTACAGGTAACAGTTTTTCAACAAAAGGAGCAAGTGTTTCAAAAGATTTTCCTGTTGTTCCACGCACCGCAATTAAGGCAGCCATAATGTTGTAAGCATTAAATGCACCCGGAACCGCCGCCTTTATATGAAGCACACGGTTTTCGTTATTAAGCGTGTAATAATCTTCAAAACGGTGAATACTAAAACTCAGTCCGTAACGGGCACTTGCAATATTTCTTGCAGCAAGATAAGCCATATTTTTAGGAATTTCAGGAAGCGGCAGGGCATTTATTTCTTCCGCACTGAGTTTGCCAGCCTTACCTTCAGTTGTAAATCCCACAACTTTTTTCTTCGTGCAGGAAGCAAAATAACTGGCTGCAGGATCTTCAAGATTCACAATGCCAAAACTGTTAACATTTGTTTTTACGCCGCCAATAATTTTTTCGTGGTTCACCTTATCCAAAGCCCTGAACAAGTTCGCCTTATCGCTTTTATACTGCTCGTAAGTTCCGTGAAATTCCAAATGTTCCAAAGTAACATTCATAAAAACTGCACAGTCAAAAGCCACATCTCCAAGACGATTTGTTCTTACGCTAAGTCCGTGAGAAGAACTTTCCACAACAGCGTGAGTACAGCCATTCTGAAGCATTTCATAAAGTTCTCTCTGAACAATTGGAGCTTCTGGAGTTGTCTGATGTTCAGGATTATCAAGCGCATCTCCACCAAGTGAATACTGAACTGTAGAAATAAATCCTGCCTTGTATCCGCAAAGCCTCAAAAGCTGCCAGATAAAAGAAACTGTAGAAGATTTTCCTTCAGTTCCAGTAACACCGTAAATTACAAGTTTTGAAGAAGGATTATCATAAAATGCACAGGAAACAGGACTCATTGCAAAGCGTGCCGAAGGAACTTTCACAAAGGCAATTTCTTCGTTTCTTTTGGCAAGAGAAAGCTTTATATTTTCTTTTTCATCAGCGCAAAAATTTCCTTCAAAAACAATACAAACTGCACCAGCCTCAATCGCCTTAGCAGCAAATTTATTTCCCGTAGTGTGAGTTCCAGGAAGAGCAAAAAAAAGTGAATTCTTTGCAACCTGCCTACTGTCAAAGGCAATCGAATCAATTTCAATTTTTTTTGCCAGATTTTCAGCCTCAACTGCAGCCAAAGAATTTCCTTCAATATCAACAATTTCATTTTCAAAAGAATCAAGAAGCTCAAATAAAGTTTTTTTCATAAAATTTCCCAAAATATTTAAATAAAAAGTTAGAATCGCAAAATGTTCAGAAATTTTTCAATTGTAATTTTTCGCAAAAAAAAATCACTTCAAAAAACAAAAAATTTTCTGAAGTGACAAAAATATTAATGTAAAAAAATAAAATTAAAGAAGCACGTAATTTTCGAAATTAGCATCGCCATATCTAGCTTTAAGCTCGCTTTCCATTTTTGCCTTATCAAAATCATCACATACGCCAAGCATTTCAAACTGGAAATCGTTTACACCAGTTTTTGCAGTAAATTTTGATTTTGCTTCATTTTCGTCAGTAGCATAAACTTCAATTTCCTTAACATCAGTCGATCCGCCGTAAGTAAAATTATAAACGTTCATATCTCCTCCAGAAATAATTTTCAAATCATCAAATTATAAAACAAAAACGCCTCAAAGTAAACAAAAGCAAAGCCAGGAAATTTTTTTCCTGCCGAAAAAATCAAACTTGCAAAAAAATCTATTTCAAAAAAAGTTCAGTAAAATCTAAAAAGTGATTTTAAAAACTCTCTCTTAACTTTTAAAAATTTTGTGTTATATTAAAAGTATTAGAAATTCTATTCAGATTTTTTGGAGGTACAAAAGAAATGAAAATCAGCACAAAAATTTTTATGGGAATTTCAGGCGTCTTTTTGATTATCGCCGGAATTTTAATCATGGCTAATCCAAACGCAACTCTAGTTTCAATTGCCTGGCTTTTAGGTCTTTCAGTTATGGCAGCAGGAATTTTTACATTTCTTTGCTGGCTTTTTGGCGGAAGACTCTTTTTAGGTGGTCCAACATTGCTGTTTGCTGCGGTCGGTGAAATTTTAATCGGAGTATTTTTGCTTGCAAACGATCTTTTTGTTGCAGATTCACTTCCTTACATTTTTGGAATCTGGATTTTAATAAAAGGCATTGACATCGCAGTTCGCTCATTTGACTACAAAAGCGCAGGCTTTAAATACTGGTTCATTCTTCTGATTTTAGGCATTTTAAGTGCAGTTTTGGGCATTTTCAGTTTTACAAAGCCAGTTGTAGGCTCTTCAGCAATATCAATTCTACTTGGTCTTGGAATTCTTCTCGACGGTCTGCATTACATTGTGGCACTTTTTGGAATCGGAAAATTTGAATACAAAATCAAAAAAACACTTGGTGAGTAAAAAAAACTAATATCAACGATTCTAAAAATTTCGTTGGGCGTTCAACACTAGTTTGCAAAGCAAACTAGTGTCGGCGGGCTATCCGCACTTCGCCGTCTTACGCGGCTCATTCCTCCGCTTTCGCTACGGAACTGCTTCGCAGGTGCTACTATCCCTAACGCATAAGTCACAATCTTATGCTATTTAGTTAATTTTGAAACAAGCCGTAGTTCTATATCGTCTGAAACAAGTTCAGCATGATTTTTTTTATCAAATACCCTTTTATAAAATCCAAAGAACTAAAAACAACCACCCGCCCTTCAAGACAAAAGGCAGGCGGATATATAACGCAGGTTTTGCAAAAAAGTCACATGGATTCTAAAATTAGCCGCAACATTGCGGCTGCTTAACGATTTTTGCTCCAAAATTGCAATTCCGTGCGAAACTTCTTGATGCCAGCAAACCTACTAAAAAAGCCGCAGAACTAACACTTTTTCAGAGGCACCCTTGCTGCTATTGCCGACGCTGCAATTTAAGAAGCTAAAATCGTACACTCCATAATAGTTGTCAGAAGTCTGCGAACTGCTCCAATACCAAGTTGTACCAATTGTAAAGCCGCCTGCCTTAGTTAAACTTGTCTGCAAGGTTTCTTTGTTTTTGTAAACTTCGTAAAGTTCTGCAATTGACGGAATGTACCAGCCTGTTGCAAGGTCACCTGTGTAACTCTGACTTGTTCCGTAAGTATTAGCAAAATTGAATGCCGGATAATTTGTTGCAGCGTCCGCACTGCCTTCAGGATCTACAGAACAGATATATTCCCAGTTGTCGCTGCCGTCTAAGTCACCGGTAAATGTATAACCGCTGCTTGAACTGCCACTATACGTTGCAATTATGTCCGTAAAGCTTGTATTGTAACCTGTTGTATCCAGATCTGCCCACCTTAAAGTTTTACTCGCTTTTTGTAAGCCAAGACCAAATAAAACTCCGTTTGTATCAAGATATACTACCGCAACCGGTTTATTATTTTCATCAATTGTGTAGGAATCAATATCTGCTACATCAACTTTAGTTCCATCTGCAAGAATAATATCGCCTACAGAATAACCTGCAGTGTCTTTTACTGTAAATGTACCTGTTGTACTGTTACTCCCGCTTGTAATTGTTACATTATAAGTGTTAGCACTTCCTGGAATTGTTAAACTTACTGTAAGTTTAGAGTCACTTACAATTGTAATTGTTGAATCTGCTGTAATAGAAGCAGTGTCGCAACTTACACTAAAGTCACTGCTTGTTACATCTAGTGCTTTAAAGTTTTTACCTGTAACTGTTGCTGTTAGCGTATTGTCTTCTTTTGAAGTTCCTGCTTTTGGAATTACAAAACCTGTAAATGTTGGAACTCCGTAAACCTGCAAACTTGTATCTGATAAAACTTCACCATCCTGTTTACAACCCGCAAACCCCAAAATTACTCCTGCAAGCAGCAAGCCTGCAAAAATTTTAATAGATTTTTTCATCTTTTCCTCCGAATGAAAACATTTTAAAAACTAAAAGACCGCTTGCATCTCGCAAATTTGCGAACACAAACGGTCTTATTTTTACAAAATATATTTTATAAAAGAGAGATTTATCGCTGAACTGAACAAGTGTGTCATTTCTCCGTGTTTTGTCAAGTGCTTACCTGCGGAATGCCCGCAAGTCTTCTCTATAAGCTTGATTACAGTTATAACACAAATCTATTCAAATTGCAAATTGTGCGTTTATAAAAGTTTCTGTGATATAAGATTTCAGCAAATCCGCCAAAGTCTAATCAGTTCAAACTGATTTTTTTTCGAGTAAATGTCAAATGTTGTAACCTGAAGTTTAAATCAGAATAGTTTTAAGCAGCTTCTTTCAACACACCATTTTCAAACTTTATATTTCTGGCAACGAAATCAAGTTTTTCAAAGCCTCTCTATCGTCTTCAGACTTTTTCCATCTGCCGGCAGAGTTTAAAGACCATTGCAACACTTGCTTTTGCTGTTTCGTTCCCTTTTGTTGTGCTATGTCTTAAACGGACAAAATGTGGACTCAATAGAATTGCTGATTCTGATATGAGTCCAGTATTCAGCAGGAAAATCATAAAACCTGAATAAATAATCTTTATCCTTTTTCAAATTCTCAACTGCTTTCTTATATTTTGTCCCAAAAGTCTCGATGAACCTGTCATAAGCTTTTAAAGCGTTTTCTCTTGTATCTGCCATGTGCATATTCCGAATCATCTCCGTCGCTTTTTTCTGAACGCATTTCGGCATCTTATCAAGAATGTTTGCTGTTTTATGGAACCAGCAGCACTGGATTTTCATCTGTTCCCAAATTTCATCAACAGCATTTTGAAATCCAAATGCACCGTCGCAGATTGCGTAATTATCTCGTACGTTTCATGTATCATTATCTAAAAAATTTCGGAAGTCTCCTAAAAGACTAGGCAAAGTAATTTTTTATTTTTTTTGGAGAAAAAGTTTTACTACGTGCACCAGCTGAACTCTGAACGGTTATCATAAAAGTGCAGTGCCAAAACCACCGATAAAAAAGGTGAA
>CAVCIJ010000012.1:0-6282 GCA_963601995.1 bacterium
GGCTATATTTACTACATAAACAGGTACACAGCCAGCGCAGTTATTGAAATTATGACACAAAGAATTACATTTCCTATAAGTTTTTCTATCGAAATGAATCCTCTTGGCCTTAAAACCATTGATCTTGATCCTCTTCCCCGCGAAATTGACTATCCTGTTATTCCGCTCAGCAAATCTCTTAAAGAATTTATAAATCAAATGGACAAAAACGGAAAACTTCCGTAATATACTTGCAATATGACTTTTTACACAAAATCTTCAGACGAAACTATTGAACTTGGTCGCAAAATCGGCTCTTTTTAAAAAGCGGTGATGTTATTGCAATGACTGGTACCTTAGCGGCCGGAAAAACAACAATCACTAAGGGAATTGCAGAAAGTCTTGGAGTTAAAGACAATATTACAAGTCCTACTTTTTGTTTAATCAGTGAATACGAAGGAAAAATTCCGCTTTATCATATTGATGTTTACAGACTTGACGGAGAAGAAGATTTTTTAAATCTTGGAGTTGAAGAAATGCTTTACGGAAACGGAATCTGCATTATTGAATGGAGCGAAAAAGTTAAGAAGGCACTTCCTAAAAAAACAATTTATATGTCAATTACGCCAAACGAGGACGGAAGCAGAACAATTGTTTTGGATAACTGGAAATACGGAGAAATAAAATGAATGCATTAGCTATTGACTGTTCAGTTTCTAAAATTTCTATTGCTGCAAAAAGCGACATGAATATGGCAAAACTTACGCTTGACATTGGAATCAGGCAGTCTGAAAAACTTTTGCCGGCAATTGATTTTGTTTGCAAAGAACTTAATCTTGAAGCAAAAGATTTGGATTATACGGCACTTACCTTAGGTCCTGGCACTTTTACAGGCTTAAGACTTGGAATGAGTGCATTAAAGGCAATAAACTTAGCATACAATGTTCCCTGCTATGCAGTTCCGTCTTTAGAAGTGTATGCACATCCTTACGCTCGTTCTCTTGAAACAGTTTTGAGTTTGATTGAAGCAAAAGAAGATGAATTTTTTTACGCATTTTTTGTTAGAGGAGAAAAATTGCGTGCTGAAGAAGACAAAAGCATAGAAGACATTCTTAAGCAAATTGATCCGGAAACATCAGTTTTAGCCTGTGGACCTTCTGCAAAGAACTTTGTTGAAAGGGTAAACGAAATTACTCCGCTTTACACAATTCACGATTTTTCTCCTGAAAATGACGGCTGTGAAAGTCTATTTGAAATTGCTGAAGAAATGATTAAAGACAAAAAAAAACCGCTTCATGACTATGACGGTCCTCTTTATGTTAGAAAAAGTGAAGCAGAAATTGTTCTCGAAAAAAAACAAAGCGCACAATCTTAATTTTTTTTATTGAAATTGCACGCGTTTTTTAAGAAAATTTAATCTTTAAATAAAAGTCTGAGCTGAGATTCTGAAGTCTGGGCAGCGGCTTTATTTTCGCTTTGAATTGCGTCAAAAACTTCCTGCCTGAACACTTTTACATTTTTTGGAGCCTCAACTCCGATTTTTACTTGATCTCCGTGAACTTCGATGATTGTAATTGAAATATCTTCACCGATTTTTATTTTCTGATCGATTTTGCGTGAAAGAATAAGCATTTTATTTGCCCTCCTTTCTTTTTACTGCCTCAACAATATTTTGTTTTGTTGTCCACTTTGTATTGTCTAGAATAGCCTGCATACATTGATGATTTTTTTTATTTATGACAATCGGTCCCTGAAAATTTGCCGTAATAGGACTGCCGTCGCGTGGAACTGTAACAATTGTCATCAGCATAACTTCAGAAGGATCTGTTATTCCAATTTTAGCAAGTTCTTTGTCATCAATATCAGCCTCATAATCAGGAATAATTTCAAACGGATCTATCAAAAGAAATGCAAGATTTTTGTTCTGCAAAGACTGAAGCCACACAAAAGGAGGATATTCACTTTCCAGCAGGGCAAAATCAGTATATTCTTCAAAACCAAATAAACCTGACGGGATTTTTATTATATGCTCGTCGCTCACACAAACATTTCCCATCACCTTAGTTTCAATCTGCATTTTACTTCCCCCATAAATGATAAAATAACTTTTTAAGATAAAAACTGACGTATTTCCATTAGTCTTTCTTTAACTTTTGAACAAATTCACTCTTAATACAAAAATCCTAACGCAAATAATCAAGAAGTGTACTTGAATACATTTTTCCCGCATTACTCATCGTAGCTTGATTTACATATTCCATCATTTTTAAATCTGTAATTGCCTTTGTTATATCAATATCGCCTTCCCTGCTTACAAGTTGAGTTGCATTAAGGCTATTAGTTTTTGACCTTTGAATATTATTCATTGCACGCTCATAATCACTTCCGGTTTTTGCAAGTCTTGTTTCAAGATTATTCATACCTGAATCAATGGAACCAAGAATTCTTCCGCCGATTGATTCTGTGTCGCCTTTAAGCATTGCGTTTCGCAAAGAAATTACAGTGTCAAAAATTGAACCGCCGCTTTTTCTGACACCGTCGCCAATATTGTAAGGAGGAATCTGACTCGAATCTTTTATCATTCCTAAATCTGAAAGAACGGAGCCATTTTTATCCTCAAGCCAAATCTGATGAGAATCAGTTGCAGTTAAATTAAGTCCGCTTGTAACAGGATCGATTTCTGCCTTTATAGCAACTCCAGAGTTGTTTATTTTTGCCACAAGAGAATAAATATTGTCGCCTGCCTTGATTTTTATGTCAGTACCATCAACATTTATAGTTGAATCAGAAAGTGACTGCCAGGAACTTAAATCCCGCTGTCCCATAAGTTTTTGTGGTTCTGCCCAGAAAGTTTTATTTCCACTGTTATCAACAGAAAGATAAGCACCCTCATCAACTTCGATTTTATTCTGCTGAACATTTCCATGATATTTCACATTCTCAATCAAAGCTTCAGTTGCGCCGGAAACATTTCCCATAACAACGTCAAATGCAATTCCCTTAGTCTTTGTTCCGGCAAAAAGTGTATTTCCATCAGGTCCAACGGCATTTGCATTTTGAACCATTTCCTTTAAAAGTTCATTTACTTCGACTGCCATATTTTTCAAATCATCTGGAGTATAAGTTCCGTTTGCGCCCGTAACAGCAAGTTCACGAATTCTCTGCATAATTTGAAGATTTTGATTCATATAGCCTTCGCGTACCTGAAACTGATCTGACAAAGTCTGCGCATTTTTTTCAAACTGATTTATACGCGAAAGATAAGATTCATACCTCACCAAATGTCCGGCAGCAAGAGGATCGTCCCGCAAGGAACCGATTTTGCTTTGACTTCCAATCTGGCGGTTTGCCCGGTTAAGTTCCACTTCCTGACGGCGAAGATAATACTGAGTATCTGTATTGTTAAGTTGTGAACTAATTCTATTCATAAAATCTTTCTCCCAAAAAAAATGCAGGCAATAAAAAAAATCAGTTTTAGGATTACATTTTTTAACACATTCTCAACAAAGTAAGGATGTGAAGTTGATAACAGAGTTTGCAACGCAAACTTTCAGAAGATAAAAACTGACGCTATTTCCGGCAGTTTTTCAACCTTTTCATCACAAAACTTTAAACTCCAAGCCGGTTAATCAATGTATCAAGAAGGGCATCCTGAATGCTCACAAATTTTGCAGCAGCATTGTATCCGTGCTGAAATTTTATAATATCGGCAAGTTCTTCATCTATATTAACGCCGCTTATGCTGTCTCTCATATCACGGAGATCTCCCATTATTTTATTGTGACTTGCAAGTTGATTTTGTGCCTGTTCGCCCTTGAGTCCAACATTTGTAACTGTATCAGCAAAATAATCATCAAATGTTTTCTCGCTTCCAATCATAACCTTTGTGTTGCGAATAGAAGCAATTTCAACAGCTGCCCTTCCATCGCTTGAATCAGCAAAGCCCTGAACATTTGCAAAAGCAGCTGCCACACTTTGAATGTCACCCGTAATTCTTGAGTTTATTTCAATATATGCAGAAGGATTTGCAACCGGAGAAACAGAAAACTGCGCGCCGGCAAGAGAATTTACTGCATCAGCCCTGTTAAAATCATAGGCACCATCTGCACCTGAATTTTGCAAAATTCCAGAATATCCTGTCAAAAACATTCCTGAATCTTCAATATGACGAATAACAAAATCAGGATTTTCCGTACTTGCAGAAGATGTTGCCTTTAGAACAAGATGACTGTTTCGGTCAAGATAAGCCTTTACTTCAGCATTTGAATCATTTATGCGGTTAACTAAATCAGAAACTGTGTCAGAAGCAAAATAGCGGACTTCAATATTTTCTCCGTCTGCGTTAAAAGTCATTGTTCCTTCAAGTCCAATCTGTTCCTGTGCTTTCAGCTCATTTGTGCCTGTAATTCTAAAAATGTAACTTGAATCTTCAGTTCCATCTCCGTCTCTGTCGTAATTTCCCTGAGTATTTTCAATAAAATCGTGCTGAGTAAAAAAATCAAGTCCGCTTACATTATTTTTACCAATCGCATTTCTATGAATATCGTTTACAAGGTCAGCAAAATTGAGAGTCATTGTGTTAAGACTTTGAACCTGGCTGCGAATATCCCTGTCGCGAAGTTCAACCAAAGCACCAAGCTGTCCACCCTTGAAATTTGCATCAAGTTTTGTATCTGCCCAAACAAGTTTTCCGTATCCGTTATTATCAATCTGACCTTCAATGTTAATTTGCCTTGCAAGACTTCCCTGCACAATAACCTGACCATCAGTGTGAACCATAAATTCATCAGAATCGCCTGCATCAACTGTAACATTTATAAGATGACTCAACTTTTCTACAAGAGTGTCTCTTCGATCCATAAGATCGTTAGGATTATCGCCCATTCCCTTAACCCGAACAATTTCTTTGTTAAGAGCTGCAATCTGCCGTGAATAATCATTAACCTGCTTTACAGTCGCCTTAATATCGCCGTCAATCTGATGTGCAATTGCATCTAATGATTTAAATTGCTGACGAATAGAATTTGTTAAGCTTTCTCCGCGGCTCACAACCGCCTGACGTGCAGCATCGCTTTCCGGATAAATTGAAAGTTCCTGCCAGCCCTGCCAAAACTTGTCCATATTTGAGCGGATTGAAATTTCTTCAGGTTCATTGTAAATGCTTTCAATCATAGAATAATATTTATCGCGTATTTCCCAATAAGTTTCCTCATTTCCCTGCGCAACAATTCTCGACTCAAGAAGTTCGTCCTTAACCCGCGTAATAGACTGAACATCAGTTCCCTGTCCAATCTGACCCGGAACCATAGCTCTTTCCAAATCAGGCCGATAAAGCGGATCAAAAGAGCGAACATTAACTCTCTGCCTCGAATAACCTTCTGTATCAGCATTTGAAATATTGTGACCCGCAGTTTGAATCTGCGTAGAATGAGCCATAAGACTCCTCTTTCCAATTTCAATTCCTGCAAAAGAACTAGCCATAACTTCTCCCATAAAAATTTCAGGAAAACATTTCAATATTTTTCTGAAATTTTTAAGCACATTCACAATTAACTGAAAATGTGCAATAGATATAAAGATAAAAATTGACTGCATTTTCGACAGTCTTTTATTCACTTTCCTGACAAAAATTCACAAAAATCACAAAGATTCATTAAGCAAAATACTCTGAACCGCTGGTTTTCTTAAAAATCCCTTTTTTGTATAAAGAACATTTTTTTGCTGAGGAACACATTCATCAAGAATTCCCTGTGCAAATTTTGCCGAAGCACTCACATAAGAATTAAGAGCCTCATTTTCTACCTTACTTTTTATAAGTTTAGAACGCAAAGCAAACATCATCTCAGAAATTTCCCTGTCCCTAAGATTTAAATTTTTATTTTCAAAAAGAATTTCCCGTTTTTTTTCAAGCTCCAAAAAATCGTTTTCCAAAACATTTATTTTTTCCATTGATGGAACCAAAAAAATCCAATCCCTATTTTTAACGCAGTCATAAACAGTTTTCTGCAAGTCCAAAATCAAAGTAAGTTTTTCATCTTCATTTTTCAGCACACAAAGCAATTCCTGTTTCTGATTCATAAAAACCTCGAAAATAAAATTATCAGGCGAAAAAAAAACAAAACGCCAAATCTCTTAAAATATCGGAATTTAAATTTATTACTTTAAAATTTTTATTTTTTTTATCTTGGAGAAAGAACGCAGGCTTAACGCCTGCTTCTAAGTAAAGGCTTTTCGGGGTTCCGCTTCCGCTCATTCAAAAACTAAAGTTTTTGAACGCACTTCGTGCGCCCCTGCAATCCGGCT
>CAVCIJ010000013.1:0-3463 GCA_963601995.1 bacterium
CAGGATAATTTGTACAGCCGTAGAATTCTTTTCCTCTTCCACGAGTTTTTCTTGCAACAATATCGCCATTGCAACCAGGACGCGGACACTTTGCAAGAGGAATGCTTTTTGTATTGTGACATTCAGGGAATCCTGAGCAGGCTAAAAAATATCCAAAGCGACCAAGTTTTTTTACCATTGGCTTTCCGCATTTTTCACACTTTTGATCAGTAATTTCATCAAGAGAACCTTTTAAACTTTCCTGATTTTCTATAACTTCGTCACAACGCTTTTTAAACGGACCGTAAAAATCAGCAATCATTTTATTCCAGATAATTTGATTTTGCTCTACCTTATCCAAGGTATTTTCAACTTCGAAAGTGAACTGCTCATTTATTACTTCAGGAAAACTTTCCACAAGAATTTTGCAGATGATTTTTCCAAGTGTTGTAGGAACAAGCTGTTTATTACTGCGCGTAACATAATAGCGGTCAAGAAGAACACTGATTATAGGTGCATAAGTTGAAGGGCGGCCGATTCCTTTCTCTTCAAGAACTTTTACAATAGAAGCGTCTGTGTAACGTGCAGGTCCCTGAGTAAAGTGCTGCTCCGGATAAAAAGAATCGCTTGTAATTTCTTCATTAACCTTGAGAGATGGCAAATTTCCTGTAATTTCTTCTTTTGAAGAAAGCGTCTTGATTACACTGTAAAATCCCTTCGAAACAAGGCGACTCGCACTCACCCTAAAAACAGCGTCTCCAGCTCTTATATCAACACTCGTAGTTTTTGACTTTGCATTGTTCATCTGACTGGAAACAAAGCGTTCCCAAATTATTGAATAAAGCCTGAATTGATCGCGCGTAAGATATTCTTTTACACTTTCAGGAGTATATTTTACATAAGTCGGACGAATTGCTTCGTGAGCATCTTGAGCACTTTTTCCAACAGAGTATTCTATTTTTTCAGGAGGAAGTTCATTCGGATAATTTTTTTCAATCCAGGAACGAACGTCATCAATTGCAGTCTGTGAAATACGCACGGAATCAGTACGCATATAGGTTATAAGACCAACGCGTGTAGAACCGATTTGAATTCCTTCATAAAGCTGCTGTGCAATCTGCATAGTTTTGCGCGAAGTGTAGCCAAGCCGATTTGCACTTGACTGCTGAAGTTTTGATGTTGTAAAAGGCGGCTTTGGACGCACAGTTTTTTCAGTTTCTTTTATATCGCTTACAACACATTTATTGTTTTTGATTTCATCAATAATTTCGTTAACAGCTTTTTCACTTTTCAGTTCAGGCTTAGAATCCTTGTACTGAATGAGTTGAGCTGTAAATTTTGTTTTTCCCTTAACAAAATCCGCATCAAGAGTCCAATATTCTTCCGGAATAAAATTTACAACTTCATCTTCTCTTTCACAAATAAGGCGCAGCGCAACAGACTGAACTCTTCCGGCACTAAGTCCATTTTTAACTTTTTTCCACAGAAGCGGACTCAAATTGTAACCAACAAGCCTGTCTAAAACACGACGGGCTTTTTGTGCATTAACCTTTGCCTCGTCTATTGTGCCAGGATGTTTTACAGCTTCCTTGATTGCAACCGGCGTAATTTCGTTGAACACAATTCTGCTGATTTTTGCATCAGTTTTATCTTTTAGCGCATTATTTAAATGCCAGGCGATTGCCTCTCCTTCGCGGTCATTATCCGATGCAAGCAGAACTGAAGAAGATTTTTTTGCATCAGACTGAAGTTCCTTTAAAAGTTTCGCTCTTCCGCGCACCGTAATATATTCAGGCTGAAAGTCGTGTTCCGTATCAATAGCCATTCGACTTTTAGGCAAATCAATAAGATGTCCCATAGAAGCCTTTACTGTGTATCCAGTTCCAAGATAATGCTCAATAGTTTTTGCTTTTGCAGGAGACTCAACTATAACAAGAGTTCCTGATGATGATTTAGCGGATTCTTTTTGAGACTTAGAAGACTTTGACTTTTTTTCTTTAGATGCAGACGACTTTACGACCGTAGCTTTTTCTTTTTCTACTGATACTTCTGCTTCTTTCTTTTTTGTTCCAGCCATACGATAACCTCAATAATTGCAATTTGAATTTATTTAGAAAAAATTCACAAAAAAAATCAACTGAATAAATTCAACTGTTTATTTAACGTGCCTTTAAAAGCATGAACACCCGGTGCATCTTTTTTTGCGGCAGTGTATTCAAAGTAATTATTAACAAGCGGAGCGCCTTCTTCAAGGTATTTTTCCACTCTATTTATATATTTTTTGTGTTTTAAAGCAAGTTTTGATTCTGCAGATTTTGAAATCAAAAGAGCATTTTCACACAAACAAGATTTATGTATCACTAAATCGCGGTTATAATCAAGTGCAAATTCGGCAGTAATTAAAGCACCGCTCGATGGAGGAGCCTGAACAATCACAACAGAAGGACTTAAGGCAGCAATAATTCTGTTTCGCTGCACAAAGCGAAAATTTTCAGCCGGAGTTCCAGGAATGTACTCACTTAAAATACAACCTTTTTGCCGTAAAATTTCAAGTGCAAGCCCTTTATTTATGTTTGGAGTGATTGTATCAATTCCGCAGGGAAGAACAGCCGCCGTAGAAGCAAAAATTCCGCATGAATTTCCGCCTTCAAGTGCTCCTCTGTGTGCAAAAGAATCTATTCCGCAAGCAAGCCCGCTTACAACAGCCAGATTATCTTTTGCCGCGTCTCTTGCAAATTCAAAAGCAGCTTTTGCCGATTCAGGACAAGCCTTTCTTGTTCCAACAACAGAAACACATTCTTTTTTTAAAAGCTGAATATTTCCACGATAAAAAAGCATATAAGGTGGATCTTTTATAAGCCGCAAAAGTGCCGGATAAGATTCAAAATCCTCGTCAAAGCAAACGGATTTTATGTTTTGCTTTTCCATAAGTTCAGCACCAAGCCTTACAAGAGAAGAAATGCGCTGACTGTCAAATTTTGCTGATTTGAATGAACGGCCTGTTATTTTTGAAATATCACCGATTGAAAGAGATAAAAGTTCATCAAAATCAGATAAATTCTCTGAAAGACAAATTTTCTCTTTTAGCGTCAAAAACGAAAGTGAGGAGATTGCAATCTTTTTTAAATCCATGCCTTAAAAAATAACTACTGCAAAGACTGAGCGTCAAGAACAATTTTTTTGTTTGACTGAGCATTAGCAGTTTTTTCAGCATTTGGATTAAGGGCAATTATTCTATCATATACAGAAATTGCTTTATCAAACTCGTAGTTTGTGTAATAAGCCCTGGCTAAAACAAACATTGCATCTGTGTCTTTTGTTTGCGTTTGAAGAAATTCTTCAAGATAAGGAATCGCCTTTGAACTTTCATCAAGCTCAAAAACATAAAGTATACCAAGCCCGTACATTGCTCGGTAATATTTCGGATTTATTTCAAGTGCCTGAAGATAAGCAGATTCAGAAAGCCTTAAATAATTCATTTTCT
>CAVCIJ010000014.1:0-3319 GCA_963601995.1 bacterium
GCTCAAGCCTTCCGGAATTAATTCTTTGCGAAAAAAGCGGAATTTCAGGGCACAAAATTATGTTCACAAGTAACGACACTCCGGAAAAAGAATTTGTGTACGCAGCAAAACTTGGCGCAATCATCAACTTTGACGACATAAGCCATATTGAATTTGCAAGAAAGGCTCTCGGCGGAACTCTGCCGGACACAGTCTGCTTCAGATACAATCCTGGTCCGCTAAAAAAAGGTGGAAACGCAATTATCGGCAAGCCGGAAGAAGCAAAATACGGACTTACAAAAGAGCAGATGATCGAAGCTTACAAAATCTGCAGGGAACTTGGAGTAAAACACTTTGGACTTCACACAATGGTTGCGTCAAATGAACTTAATCCTGACTTTTTTGTTGACACAGCACACATTGTTTTTGATTTGGTTCTCGAAGTACAAAAAAAATGCGGTGTAAATATTGAGTTTACAGACTTAGGCGGCGGAATCGGTATTCCATACAAGCCGGGACAAAAAAAAGTTGACTTTGACTATGTTGCAAAAAAAATCCGTGTTCTTTATGACGAAATGATAGTTCCGGCTGGACTTGATCCTATGGAAATCTGCTTTGAATGCGGCCGCCCGATTACAGGACCTTACGGCTATCTTGTAACAAAGGCAATTCACGAAAAAAAGATTTACCGCGACTACATCGGCTGCGATGCTTCTATGGCTGATTTAATGAGACCTGGAATGTACGGTGCTTACCACGAAATTCAAGTGAGCGGCAAGGAAAACAAAGAAAAAAATCATATTTATGACATTACAGGAAGTCTCTGCGAAAACTGCGACAAATTTGCAGTTCAGCGGGAAATGCCAAAAATCGATATTGGTGATTTACTTATAATCCACGATGCCGGTGCTCACGGAAGATCAATGGGTTACAACTACAACGGCAAACTGAGATGCGGCGAGCTTCTTTTGCGCGAAGACGGTTCAGTAAAAGAAATAAGACGAAACGAAACAATAGAAGATTATTTTGCAACTCTTGATTTTTCAGGACTCGAAAATTTTAACTGAAAAATAAAAGCGAAAAAAAACGGAGAAATCAAAATTGAATAAAATTTTAATTGTTGAAGATGACAAGGGAATCAGCGATTTTGAAAAACTCGAACTTGAACACGAAGGTTTTGAAACGGAACTTGCAGAAACCGGAAGACAGGCACTCGAAAAGTTCACAGTTTTTTCTCCGGATTTGATTTTGCTTGACGTAATGCTTCCGGAACTTTCGGGGCTTGAAGTTCTTCGCCGAATCAGAAAAACTTCGGAAGTTCCAGTCATTTTAGTAACAGCGCGCGGCGACACTTACGACAGAGTTGAAGGCTTAAATGCAGGCGCAGATGATTACCTTCCAAAGCCTTTTGAAATCGAAGAACTTCTTGCACGTATAAGGGCAGTTCTGCGCCGTATTTCAGTAGCGCAGGGAAAAAATTCAGTTTTAAAAAACCGTGCGCTTGAAATGCACATCGAAAGCATGAAAGTTACGCTAAACGAAGAAGTTTTAGATCTTTCAAAAACAGAATTTCTTATGCTCAAACTTTTTTTGGAAAATCAGAATACGGTTATGTCGAGAACGCAAATCATCGATGAAATTTGGGGCAAAAATCATTACATTGATGAAAATACAGTTGATGTTTACGTAGGATATCTGCGCTCAAAAATCGACCAAAAATGCGAAAAGACTTACATAAAAACAGTTCGCGGCACAGGCTATATGATGACAGACAGCGACGAGTAAAAAAATTTATTTTTGGAGAAAGTTTTATTTCTGTGGCAGAAAAAAATCGGCGGTTTTATGAAAAAATTTTTCAAATCAGTTGCATTCAGGCTTTCTCTAAGATTCACAGTAATTTTAACGATGGCAGTTCTTGTTCTTTCGGTAGCTTTTTCTGTGGTACTTTCACTCAGATTGAAAAAACAAAAAGCTGATGAACTCAAAAACAGCGCGCAGGTCTACTACAACACAATAAAAAATTCAGAAGAAAAGCTTCCAAAGAGACTTCCGCCACTGCCCTATTACATAACATATTTAATTTACGAAACCAGAGGAAATACAGTTCTGTATACGAATGATCCGCTTCTTCCGGTTCTGCCTCTTACAGACAGCGCAAAAAACTACATAGAAAAAAATTATTTTATAGACGGCGATTTAAATATTCTTTACATTGCAAAAGAATACGAAACAAGATTCGGTAATATAATAATACAAATCTGCCAGAATATGGATTCAGACTCGTCCCAAAACTATTGGCGTGAACTTCCCCGCATTATTCTTCTTGCATTTATTCCAGTTCTGCTGATTTCATTTTTAGTTTCAATTTTTCTAACAAAACACACAATCAATCCTGTTATAAAAATGACGGAAAGTGCAAAAAAAATTTCAAGCACAAATCTTGAACAAAAACTTGAAATTTCAAAGCATGATGACGAACTTGATAATCTTGCAAGAACATTCAACGATCTTTTTTCGCGGCTCAAATTCGATTTTGACAGAGAAAGGCAGTTTACAAGCGACGTAAGTCACGAACTAAAAACACCGCTTGCAGTCATTTTAGGCCAGGCAAATCTTTTACGGCGCTGGGGAAAAAATGATCCCGTTCAAACAGAAAAATCTCTTGCCACAATAATCAGCGAAGGAAAATCAATGCAGGCAATAATTGAAAATCTTTTGCAGATGTCGCGCCTTGAAAGCAAAAAAATAAAACCAGAACTAAGCAAAATAGACCTTCTTCCAATGTTCACGCGATTAAAAGAAGAAGCTCAAAGCATAGAAAACGGCTGTTCATTTGTTTTTAATAATGATGAAAATTTCTGCGTACTTGCTGACAGAGAACTTTTGCATCAGGTTTTTACTGTGATTATTTCAAACAGCATAAAATTTACAAAGCAAATCCGAAATGACATTAAAATAAAAATCAAGTGCACAAAAAAAACTGAAGACGGAAAAAATAAAATTCTTATTGAACTTGAAGACAACGGCAATGGATTTGGAGAAAATATTTCTCACGTTTTTGAACGTTTTTACCGCGAGGACACATCTCATTCAAGAAGTGCCGGAGGAAGCGGGCTCGGACTTTCCATCGCAAAAACAATTGTTGAATCAATGAACGGCAGAATTTCTGCAAAAAATTCTTCTTTTGGGGGTGCAGTCATTTGCCTGGAACTTGAAGAAGCTTCAGACTTTACCGACTGAAAATCCGCAAGTAAAAAAAGTTTTTGGTTCTTGAAAAAAAACTTAGCCCGGCGTGGAAGAATTGCCGCAAGGCAAGTGTTTTTGCGAAGCAAAAATACCG
>CAVCIJ010000015.1:0-3159 GCA_963601995.1 bacterium
AAGATAAACTGCACAACTTATACAAAAAACTGCCCACGGAAACTGCTTTTTTCCGTCCATTCCTGCAGAAACTTTTTGTTGAGAAGAAATTTTGTTAACAGCCTTTGAAGCACTGTTTTCGTAAATTTGCGGAACATAAAAAAGATTGTATTTAAAAGATTTGTCAGAAAAATATTTCAAGCGCTCAAAAATATAGGAAGTTTCGCTTTGCGGAATCACAGGAGTCATTTCGTTTACCACAGGAATTTTTTGATTTGAAAAACTCACCACATTTTGAATTCCTTCTTTTTCAAAAAAAGACAAAACTTCACTCTCGCCTAAAATTTTGTCAACATAAACAACAGAATAAGCATTCCAAATTTTAGAAACCGGCAGACTTCTGAGAAAAATCAAAGATAATATTGTAAGCAAAATAACAGCAAAAGATATGCAAGATATTTTTACAAAACCAGCATTTTTTTTCATTACGGACATTTTTTTTTATAAATTCAAGAAATTACAGCAAACTGAAAGCAAGCCCAATAAAAAATCCTAAAAGACAGCCCATCATAACTTCAGCAGGTTTGTGACCATGAACTTCCTTAACAGGCTTAAAATCAACAAGTTCTTTATTTTTTAAATCCGTGCCAAGTTTATTTAAAGTTTTAGCCTGAATTCCGCTTGCCCTTCTAACACCAAGAGCATCGCGCACAGTAACAAGAAAGAACGCAAGAGCAAGAATAAAAATATCAGATCCAACTCCGTCTCTAAAGCCTATTGTAGTGCACAAAGTTGCAACCAAAGCAGAATGACTTGAGGGCATTCCACCAGTTCTCCAAAAAAGAAGTTCAAACATTTCGCCTATACTGCGGATTTTTCTAGAAAACAGTGCAATTAAAGTTTTTATCAACTGAGCAGAAAGCCAGCTAAAAACGCACGAAAGCAAAACAGGCTGTGTAAAAAAAGCCATCAACTGATTTTTTACGCTCTCCATAATGTTACAATACTATCATACTTTTTAAATTTGTACACTATCCAGATTTTCTTTGATTTTATAAATAAAGTCTAAAAATATTTTTTTGGAGCGAACTTTTCTCTTTGCAAAAAAAATTTTACGTAAGAAAAAGTTTTTTCAGGAATCCGGCTTTTCGCGGTTTCAGTCGCAGACTGCATCTGCGCCCCTCACGGCCGCTACAATCCGGGCTAGGTTTGGCTAAATCTTTCCTTAAATTTACACAGGCATTTACAAACGCTATAATCAAATCATTGTAAAAAAAAAATTCCAAACTTTGGGGAAAAATATGGACTTTTTAGATTTTTTTGCACAGACCGACGATGACAAAAGAAAACTTTCAAAAATCCTAAGCAGAATTTTTAAAGAAAAACCAGTAAACGCATTTGAAATCATCAGGAAAAATCTTGTAAAGGTAAATGATGAAAAAACTAAAAAAGACATTTTAATAAGTACCGGCGATAAAATTTCCATAGCAAAATTTCTTTTCAAAAACGAAAATTCAAATTTCATTCAAAAAAATCACCCAGGTCAACAGAAAAAAAATTTTTGTAAATTAAATGTAATTTTTAAAAATCAGCACATTCTTATTTTAAACAAAGAAAAAGGAATAAATGTTCAGCCAGGAAACTCAGGCGAAGAAAATTTAACGGCTCTTGTTTTAGAAGATTATAAAAATCAGCAGAGAACTTCACTTTCTTTTACACCAGGACCGCTCCACAGAATTGACAGATTTACAAGCGGACTTGTATGTTTTTCACAAAGTCTGGAAGGTGCAAAGTGGTTCAGCGAAAATATTCAGCAGCATAAAATTCAAAAATTTTACGTAGGACTTGCAGAAGGAACTTTAGACAGCGATGAAATTTGGAAAGATTTTATAAGCGAAGAAAACAATTTTGAAGGGCAAAAAAAACAGCAGAACTTTCACAGAGTTTTTGCTTCAAATCCAAATGATAAAAATTCAAAATTTTGCGAAACAAAGGTTTTTCCTGTTCAAAGAAAAATTATAAATGGCAAAAACTTTACAGTTTGCATTTTTTTTATAAAAACAGGACGAAAACATCAAATAAGACTTCAATCTTCGCTTCATCAGCATCCTCTTGCAGGAGACACAATTTATGGCGGAGAAAAAATTTCATCCGCAAAAAAAAATATAAATCAGTTTCTTTTACATTCCTATCTTCTCATTTTCCCGGAAAATTCACTTCAAATTCCAAAAAAAATAACTACTCCACTACCAAAAGATTTTTCTGAGATTGCTGATATAAACTTGATAAATCAAAGGCTCGAATCTATAATCTAAATTAGCGGAAAAATTATGAGTTTCTTTTCAAAAATTTTACATAATAAAATTACAGTTTATGCTCTCGTTGGCGAAAGCGGCACTGGAAAAAGTTTCAGGGCAAAGCTGCTTACTGAAAAATACGGAATTGAAGCAATTATTGATGACGGACTTTTAATCCAAGACGACAAAATCATTGCAGGAAAAACAGCCAAGCACGAAAAAACTTATATGGGTGCCGTAAGAATTGCACTTTTTGATGACAAAGAACACCGCGATGATGTTGCCAGAGCCTTGCAAAAATCAAAAATAAAAAAAATTCTTATAATCGGAACAAGTGAAAAGATGGTCAGCAAAATAGCGGAACGACTTCAACTTCCAAAACTTGAAAAAATTATCAATATAGAAGACATTGCAACACGCGAAGAAATTGAAAAGGCCATAAGAAGCCGTCAAATTGAAGGCAAACACGTAATTCCAGTTCCAGCGATTGAAGTAAAAAAAAGCTATTCAAATATATTTTCAAAGTCGATTCAGGAAATTATTTCAAAGGGAAAAAATATTTTTCAGTTAAAAAGTAAAGATGCCAGAATGACTGAAAAATCCGTTGTAACTCCAGAATTCAGCAAAAAAGGACGCGTTGAAATTTCAGAGGCAGCACTTTCACAAATGGCTCTTCACTGCGTAAGTGAATTTTCCAGCGAAATCAGAGTAAAAAAACTTTCTATAAAAACAGATGCACGTGGCTACAAACTGGTAATTACAATTGATGTTCCTTTTGGAAAGCAGCTTACCGGCGAAATTCACAATCTGCAGCAATATTTAATTGAAAACATTGAGAAATTTACAGGAATTTTAATTGAAGAAGTAAGCATAATTATAGACA
>CAVCIJ010000016.1:0-6746 GCA_963601995.1 bacterium
CTGCTGTGATTTCCTTTTTCCAATGAAAAGAAAATTTTGTGCTAAGATTTTTTGCATTCACTTTCCAGGAAAATTTCTGGCTGAATTCTTTGTTTTCTGAGTTCAGTAAAAAATCTTTTGAAAAAAAAGAAGTCTGCGATAAAAAAGAATTTTTTGAAAAATTCAGTCTGAAATTTGCCTTGAGTAAAAATTCTTTGTAAAATTCAGGGCATCTTTTTTGTAAACTGCAAAAATTCTGTTGAAATAAAAATCCGCTTTCTAAATCACTGTGTGGAAGAAAAAATGTGTGCTGTGGATTTAAATAATATTGTAAATAAGGTTTTACTTCGCTTGTGTCGGCTGCATAAAAATCTTGCGGAGCGTAAAAAATTGCGCAGTTTACAAGAAAATTTTCTATGCTCAAAGAATTCTGGCTTCTTGCGCAAAATTGTGGCTTTCCAAAAGGATTTTCGCTTAATTGCAGGACGTTAGAAGAATTGAAAAAATTTGAACTTAAATTAAAAAGACCTTCTGATGAAAAAAAATATTTTTGAGGGTAGTAAGGTTTTGTTAAATTCCAGGATTTTTGTTCAAGATTTGTGTTTTGAGAAGATTGAAACGCACCGCTTAAAGAAAAAGAAATTTTTGAAGGAAAAGATGAATTTTTTAATGAAATGATTTTGCCTGCCGAAGTATAAAATCCGCTTTGATAAATGTACGCACACTGAAAGTCAAGAAAAGGAAAAGAAAAATCTGCTGCAAGCGAAAGATTCTGGTTTTGTGAAGGCGTGTTTGACTGGAAAAGTGAAATTCCTGGCTCTAAAAGAATTGATTTTTTTAGCGGAGAGTAAGAAGAAAGTGCGGGATTTTTCATCCTTGATGCACTTCCTGAATATTTTAAATTTCCGGCAAAAAAATCCGCAGAAAAAGGAAGGTTTTGAGGCGAAAAACTATATTTTGCCGAAGCACATTCTGATTGAAGCAGCTGGCGGTAAAAATTATAAAAATCAAAATTTTCTGAGCCAGAATTAAATGCTTTCAGACTGGAAAAAAAATCTGACGTAAGATTCTGGCTTTTTGCAGCAAGATTGAACGTAAAGTTTTCAACTGTGAATTTTACTGCGAGATTTTGCTTTGCACAAAAGTCCACAGAAAAGTCTTCTGAATTTTCTTCCTCTTCATTTTCTAATGAAAAATCAAGGTCAGTTTGGGAAGAAAAATTCAGCGACCAGATATTTTTTTCTGCCGAAAGAAATTCACAGAATTGCACAAGCGCAAAAATTGAAATTAAAAATTTAGTTTTGTCCACATATGTTATATAGACGAAAAATTTCAAAATCCGTAAAAAACTTATTCTAAAACTGAAAGAATTTTTGTTTCGTAAGGCTTAAGCATGATTTTTCCCTGAATGATTTTGTCTTCGTCAAGATCGCAAAAATTCTTTTTTAGATGAACTTCCTGATTTTGAGAAGAAAAATTCAGAATAAAAATATATTTTTTATCTGCTGATTTTCGCATTGCAAGTTCAACGTCTTCATTTGTTTCTACAAAATCTTTTAGCGGACTTGAAGTTTTCGTGTAATCTAAAAATTCTTTTACGTTACTTCGTGTGAAAGTTCCGCCAAAGTGAAGAACTTTTCCAAGTCCGATTTTACTTTCTGTAAGTGCAGGCTTTGTTACATAATAATTTGAACTGTAATATGCAAGAATTTTTGCAGGTGAAAAATCTGTTTCGCTGCATTTTAAAATATCATTGAAAATTCCTGCTTCAAGTTTTTTTCCGTTCCAAATCATTGTGGATTTTTCTTCGGCATCTGAAACAAATGTAAAGTCTTCTACAAAAGTTTTTGTGAGCGATGAAAAAAGACCAGGCATTTCCTGCCCGCGACATTTTCCGTTTTGCATTTTTTGTCCGGCTCTTGCACCTAAAATCAAAATTCCGCCTTGTTTTACATAATCACAAAGACTTTGAACTGTTTTTTCGTCAGTAATTTCTGGATGCGGATAAAAAATCAACTTGTAGCGATTTAAATTTTCGCTGGTTTTTCCGTTTTGAATGTAAACGAAGTCCAGCGGAGTGTGAGTTTTCTGGCAGGCGATAAAAATTTCAGTTTCGCTTTTTGAGGCGCATCTTCTGTGCCACACATCAGTCTGGCTGTCAAAAATATTGTTATAGTCGCGCAAAAGTGCAGCTTCGGCAAAATAATCGCTTTGTGCAAGATTTTTGATTTTTTCAATTCTTTTTGAAAATTCCTTTACTTCTGCAAGTTTTCGGTTATCTTTTCCGCTGTAGTCTAAAATTCCGTGCCAGTACATTTCTGTTCCAAAAGTGCAGGTTCTCCATCTGAAAAAACTGATGTAATCTGCACCGTGAGCAATGCTTTGTGTTGCCCAGAGAATGATTTGTCCTGGTTTTGGAGAAATTGCTTCCATTTTTGTGTTCCAGCCGTTTGCTCCGCTTTGCTGTTCCATAATTCCAAAGTTGCGGCATACAGATCTTGCTTCGCTTAAATTACGGCTCCACATTCTGTCTTTTAAATCATCTGAATTTTTGCCGGCGTCAAGGCACCATGCGAAATTTGGATACGAGTCGTAAGTAAAAACATCAAGACATTCATTCATCATTTTGTGATTGTCAATATTTGAAAACATTCCGTTTGTTGTAATGAATGCCTGTGGAGTTTTGTACCTGCGGATAATCTGGCTTTGCATTTTACAGAAATTGACTGCACTTTGCGAAATGAATCTGTAGTAATCGAGCATTAAATGCGGATTTGAAGAGCCTTGCACCGTAAGGCGCGGAATGTGTACCTGATTCCAGTTTGAATAAGTCTGGTTCCAGAAAACAGCGCCCCAGTTTTCGTTAAGTGATTCAAGGCTTTTGTATTTTGACTTTAAGAATTTTCTGAATGCATCATCGTCTGCTTTTGAATAAAATTCGGCGGTTTCGCAGTTGATTTCGTTGTCAATCTGATAGCCTGCAATGCACTTTCGCTTTCCATAATGCTGCATAATTTTTGTAACAATGCGCTTTGAGAAAAACTGATATTTTTTTGAATTGTAGTTGTAGTGCCGCCTCATTCCGTGGTTGAATTTTGCACCGTCAATGCGGCAGTTTAAAACTTCAGGATATTTTTGTGTGAGCCAGGCCGGCGGTGTTGCAGTCGGCGTTCCAAAAATGACATTTATATTTTCTTTTTCGCAGAGATCTAAAAATTCATCAAAAAAACTGAAGTCGAAGTGATTTTCTTTTGCTTCGATTTTGTTCCACGCAAATTCTGCAATTCTGATTGTTTTTATTCCGGCGTTTTTCATCCGCTCTAGGTCGCTCTGCCATAATGATTTTTCCCAGTGCTCTGGATAATAGCAGACTCCCAGACTTATTTCGCTGAATTTGTAATTTTGATTCATAAAATTTTCCTCGTAAGTATGTAAATATGCGGTTTTTTGCTAAAGAATTTATTTTCTTAACAAAAAGACAGGAACGCCTAGCCCCGATAGTTGATTAAAATGCTTTCAGCATTTTAATCGTCGAGTTTTCTTTACAAACATTTATTTTCTTAACGTACAATACGCGCGAGTAAAAAATTTTTCTTGAAGTAAAAAATTCTGCTCCAGAACAAAAAAAATTAGTCACGGAGCGAATCTATGTTTGCTTTGCCGGCTTTTACAAAAGGCAGTACGTTTTCTTCCATCGCAATTTCGAGTTTTACAAAATGCGGTCCTGCCTCAAAGGCTTTTTTGTACCAGTTTGGATCATTATTTGCGTCAACTGCGTCAATATGAAATCCTTTTGCAACTCCAAGATAGTCCGGAAGTTTTTCAAAAATGCTTGCACTGTAGTTTTTGTCAAAAAGATATTCCTGCTGCTGTCTTACCATTCCAAGACTTCCGTTTTGAAGCATTATGACTGTTACGTTTAAATTCAGTTCGTGCAGCGTGGCAAGTTCCTGAATGTTCATTAAAATGCTGCCGTCGCCTGTGATGCAGATTACTCTTTTTTTAGGATTTGCTAAGGCGGCTCCGATTGCTGCCGGAAGTCCGAATCCCATTGTTCCTAGGGAACCGCTTGTTAAAAGCTGTCTGGCATGTTCAACTGGATAGTATTGCGCCGTCCACATCTGGTGCTGACCTACATCTGTGGCAACAATTATGTCTTTTTCGCTGATTCCGCATTGCTCTGCCATTTTTGGAAGATTTTTTATAAATGCACGCGGATTTATTCCTGAAGAATTTTTAGGTCTGCCGCATTCAATGCTTTCGGTTTGAGAATAAATTTCTTTTAATTCCAAAAGCCATTTTTCTCTTTCGTCTGCTGATTCTGAATTAAGATTTATTTTTTCGCTAAGTGAAGGAAGAATTTCTTCCATATCGCACACAAGCGAAAGGTAACTTGGCAGAATTTTATTGATTTCAGCGGCGTCTATGTCAATATGAAGAATTTTTGCATTAGGACAAAATTTGCTGATTACGCCGGTTGCTCTGTCGTCAAAGCGGACTCCAAGCGCAAGAACCGCGTCTGCTTCGTACATTGCACGATTTGCGGCGTAAGAACCGTGCATTCCTACCATTCCAAAATTAAAACTGTAAGTTTTTGGAACTGCTCCAATTCCCATTAAACTGGTAACAACTGCCGCATTGTATTTTTTTAAGAGAACTGAAAGTTGTTCTGAAATATTTTTTGTGTTGCAGCCGCCGCCGAGATAAAAAACGGCTTTTTTTGAATCTGAAAGAATTTGCGCCATTTTTTTTATGATTTCTTCGCGTTCTTCTTTTGGCGTATTAAATTTTTGTGCAAAAACAGAATGCTTGTCTTTTTTTAGAGATTTTATTTCAGGCCAGGATTTGAATTCTACGGTTTCCAATTGAACGTTGCGCGGCACATCGATTAAAACCGGACCTGGTCGTCCACTTGCTGCAATTTCAAATGCAAGAGGAACTGCTTCTAAAAGTTCAGCGGCACTTTTAACCATAATGCTGTGTTTTGTAATTGGAAATGAAAGTCCAAAAGTATCTGCTTCCTGAAAAGCGTCTGTTCCAATAAGAGAAAGATTTACCTGTCCTGTAAAAGCTACAATCGGGACGGAATCGCATCTTGCATCGGCAATGGCTGTCAGAAGATTCATTGCACCAGGTCCGCTGGTTGCCATACACACTGCCGGCAATCCTGTTGAACGCGTAATTCCCTGTGCAATAAAGCCCGCTGCCTGTTCCTGACGCACAAGAACGTGCTTGATTTTGCTGCGGTTTAATTCGTCGTAAAGCGGAAGTATAGAGCCGCCAGGAATTCCGGCAACCGTCTCAATGCCCTCAAGTTCCAAGAGCTTAACAATAATTTGTGATCCTGTAGCTTTCATAATGTGCAGATTTTATATTTTATGATTGATTTTTACAACTGAAGTATTTTTTTAGCGGCCGCGTTTTTTTTGCTGATAAAAGAATTTTTAAAAGACGTTTTTTATTTCTGAAATAAACAGTGGTTTTTCTATGCAGAGAGATGGTTTTGCGCTTTTTACTGCGTGAATCAGTACCATTGAGGCGTTTTTTTGCGGACTGGGATAAACAAATTTTAAGTGCTTTGCTTCGAGTTTGTATTTGTGCATTAAAAAAAGAAGGTTTTCAAGTTCGCAGGGGCGGTTTATCATAAAAAAACTTTTTTGTGATTTTAAAAGAAGGCTTGCAGATTTTATAAAAATTTCATTTGTGTCTTGATTCTGGTGACGTGAAAAAGAAAGTTCCAAAGCTGAGTTTTTTTCTCCGCTTCCGTCAGAAAAATAAGGCGGATTTGCAAGAACAGCGTCAAATGTATTTTTTTGAATGGAATTTTCTGTTTCGAAGAGATTTTTTAAGTTTGCGTTCAAAATGGAAATTTTTTCTTCGAGAGAATTTAGTTTTACATTTTTTTTTGCAAGTTCTGCGGATTTTTTTTGTGCTTCGATTCCGTAAATTTTTTTTGCATTTGATTTTGCACTCAAAATAAGAGGAATAATTGCATTACCGCAGCCTAAGTCGCAGGCAAGGGAATTTTTTTGAATGCAATGAGGATTTTTTAGTGCAAAGTCTGCGAGTAAAAGAGAATCTGTTCCGTAGCAAAAAAGTTCTGTGTCCTGGATGATTTTAAATGAAGTTCCGGGTACAAAGTCTGTGCGTTCCATGCAGTTTATTTTTTATATTTTTTTTTACTGAATTTCAAGTTTTTTTTGAGCGTGATTTTTTACTTACGTCCGCTGTTACGGTCTTCGCTATTCGCTCATTGTCGCAGCTTTCTAAAAACTCGCGGGTCTTTTTGTTAAGAAATTGATTTTTAGTAAACAAAGAATTTTGTCAGTAACAGCCGGCAAACTGCGGCTGCGACAACTCCGGACCTTCATAGCGGGCTAGGCTTTACTGCAAGTAAGAAAAATTTTATTACTTGCGGGGGATTATTTTTGTTAAGAAATAGATTTTTCCGGACAGGAAAATTTGCTTGTTAAGCAGAAATTTTACTTCAAGAACAGCGTGCTTTTCGTGCGGAGTTCGTAACAAAGTGATTTCTTTTTGCAAGAAATTTTATTTGTAAAACAGAAATTTTCTGTGTACGCGTGCGCGCCAGCTACCAAAAGAATTTTCTCTGTCAAAGAGAATTTTTTCTTAACAAAAAAAAATTCCGACATTACACACGCCGCGCGAGGACGTAACAATTTGTAAACATTTATTTTCTTAACAAAAAGCCAGCCTGGCCCCGATAGTTGATTAAAATGCTTTCAGCATTTTAATCAACTATCGGG
>CAVCIJ010000017.1:0-5687 GCA_963601995.1 bacterium
GTATTGTTTTTCTTAACCACCAGACCAAGCACGACGCTCTTGTTCAGCTTGCGGGTGTTCTTGCAACAGCACCACAGATTAAGGATGGAACGGAACTTCAAACAGAGATTTTAAAGCGAGAGGAACTTATGTCAACAGCTTTGGGACGCGGCATTGCAATTCCTCACGTAAGACTTTCGAGTGTTACAGATCTTGTTATGGCAGTTGGAATTTCAAAGTGTAACATAATTGATTTTCAGCCGATTGATGAAGTTCCAGTGCGTCTTCTTTTTATGATTGCGGCTTCCTATAATCAGCACAGTTATTATCTTCAGACGCTTTCATTCTTTAGTTCAAAATTAAAGGAACAGACCTTGCGCGATTCTTTGCTGAATGCGAAAGATTCTTTTGAAGCGTACAATCTTCTTATAAAATAAAAAAAATATGGAAACGCTGATTAAGTCCTGCTGATGTTTTTTAGCGTTTTCTTAGGGCAGCAGAACTTCAATCCACTTGTTCCTGTCAGCTTGGTTTTGATTTATGTTGCCCCAATTTATGTTTTTTGCAGTTGTTTCTCCTGTAAGATAATTTTTTTCTCCGGCAGCAAAACTGAATCCCGGATGTGAAGAAACGAGTCCTGCCACGGCATGCGAATATTCTGAACTTACAAAAATGCAGCTGTCAATGTTCATTTCATTTAGTAAAACTGCAAGCAGAAGACTTCTTGAATCACAGTCAGAACCTTCACCTAAAAGCATTGAAGGTAAATTTGCAAAGTCACTTTGAGTTTTTTCTCTTTCATAATCAAATTCCTGAACCCAGTTTAAAAGTTTTTGTGCCAAATCCGTTTCATCAGTGCAGTAAGGTTCAAGAACATTGTATATGTCAAATGAAACTTTTTTTAATCTTGCACAGGAATCTCTAAAAATCAGTCTGTAAAATCTCTGCCACGCTTCCTTCCAGCGGGGATCTTTTTGGTAAAGACATAAAACCTTGTATTCTCTTTCAATAAATTCCTGGGCAAAAGAACTGTCCTTTTCAAAAAGGTTTGTTTTTATTTTGTGTCCGTCAATTTCAAGATTTACATCAATTTTTTCTTCAGTTCCGCTTTCAATATCTTCCATTTCCTCTGAATCAAGATATGAAGTTAAAATTCCCTTGCTGAAATAGCTCTGCATGTCAACATAAAGACCGTCAAGAAAACTTGCAAAAACTGCATATTCATTTTCAAAATTTTGTGCTGATGTCCAAAGCATTATAAAAATTACGCTTGAATCTTCCGGGATAACAGTTGCTGCTGCCATTCCTTTTGAATAAATTCCGCTAAGATTTCCGTCAAAAACAGCGAAAGCAGAAGATTTTGAGTACCAGGAAAATTCTTCGCTTTCAAAATTGACTTTTAAATTTTTCATTGAGGAATCGAGGGCTTCTTTTGAAGAAGAAAATCTTTTTGCATCGTAAATTTTTATGGCCGCATTTGCCTGACTAAAATCACAGCCCAGAAGATAAGATTTTTCGTCGCCAGAAACTTCTTTTGTGTAAAAGCCTTCAGGTAAGTCAATGCTTACAATGTCTGAAAAACACGAAAATCCTGTGCGTGATGCAAATGTTTTTGAAGTAAACGCAAGCAAAAAGCAGACTGTAAAAAAAATTCTTGATTTTTTCATTCCGACCTCTTTTTTTTTATTTTAAATTTGAGCGGATTTTACTTACTGAATTGAGGCAGCAATCATTGTTGTTTTTATAAAAACTTACTTGACCCAAATAAATCGCTTTTTTAATATATCGGCAGAATTTTAGGGAATTTATGCTAAAAACTCAGATTATATATGAAGATAATGAAATTCTTGTAATCAATAAGTCTGAAGGAATTTCAGTTCAGGGCGGCAAAGGAATTTCACATCCACTTGATACAGAACTTTCAAAGGAACTTGGCTATAAAATTTATTTAGTTCACCGTCTCGATAAAGAAACCAGCGGACTTTTAATTGTTGCAAAAAATTCTGCTGCGGCTGCAAAATGGACAAATTTAATCGGAAGTAAAAATGTAAAAAAAGAATATCTTGCACTTTGCACAAATCTTCCGTTTGTAAATGGAAAAAGATGCACTTCTGGCGTTCTTGATTTTGAAATTTCTGCACATAAAAAAATGCAGGCTGCCCGTACTTTTTTTAAACTTGAAAAAGAAATTTCTGTACAGATTCCGCAGCCGCTTTCTGATGAAAAAATCACCGAAAGTCAAAAAGAAAATTCTATCATTAGTCCGGCGGAAACAATTACGCTTTATCTTATGCGCATAACTTTAGGAACCGGAAGAATGCACCAAATCAGAATACAGATGGCAAATGCAAAAGCACCTCTTGCTGCTGACGATAAATACGGCGATTTTAAGTTGAATAAAAAGCTGCGCCGTGCCGGAATAAAAAAACTTCAGCTTGCTGCTGTAAAACTTACGATTCCTTCTCAAGATGGAAAATCTTTTAGTCTTGAGTGTGAACTTCCTGCGCATATGAAAAATTTTTTGTAAAAAAAATTATTAGTAACAGGGCGTGCTGGGGTAAAGAAAGTTTTTTTTTGCATAAGGTGATTCTGTTTAGAAAAATAATTATCAGTAAGCAGCGCGAAATAAATGTCTGCTTTTGAGAATTGACAAAAAAAATATATTGTGTTAGATTCGTTTTAACATTTTAATTTACTTAAGATGGAGCGCCAGAACGGAGCTCCTTTTTTTATGGTCTGAATTTTTTACTGCAGAAATTTTTTTTCAGTTTAAAATTCAGCTGAATAAGAGGAAAGAATTGGAATACAATTCACTTAAAAAAATTCCGCATTACACAGAATGCAATCAGATTGCGCTTTCTTTAGGATTTCAACTTGTTGAATTTCAGGTTGTGCCGCAAAAAAACAGCGTAAGAGTTGTGCTCGTAATCGCTTGTGCAGATCCTGAAAAAGATGTTGGTGTTGCAGATTGTTCAAAGGTTCATCACGCACTTCAAGAAAAAATCATTTCATTTTTGGGGCGTCCGGAAGATGAAGTTTATATGGAAGTTTGTTCTCCGGGACTTGAACGCAACATAAAAAATGCTGCTGAATTTGAGATTTTTAAAGGCAGAGAAGTTCGTGTATGGGACAAGATCTGTAATGACTGGATTCGCGGAATTATAAAAAATGCAAATGAAACTGAACTTGTTTTAAGTCAGGAAGAAACAGAAATTTCTGTAAAGTACGAAAATATTGCTAAGGCGAAATTTATTCATTTATAAAAAAAACTTAATGAAGAAACCTAAAAAATCAGTCTGAATAAAAATAAAGGTGAGTTTTTTTAGGAAATTCTTACAGGGGGCAAAAAATGTCTGGTATGGCGGATGCAATTCATGCTCTTGCACTGGAAAAAGGAATCAGTGAGGATTTAGTAAAGCAGACAATCGAAAATTCAATAAAAGCTGCATATAAAAAGGCTTTTGGTACGGATGAAAACTGCATTGTTAAATTTTCTGACGATTTATCGGACGTTAAAGTTTACGCGAGAAAAACTATTGTTGACGGAGTTTATGATCCTCATCTTGAAATTGAACTTGAAGACGCTTTAAAACTTTCCAGCGAATGTGAAGTTGGTGATGAAATTGATATTCTTGTTGATCCAAAAGATTTTGGTCGTTACGCAGTTATTCAGGGAAAGCAGACGGCACATCAGGGTTTAAGTGAAAGTTTTAAAGAAAATCTTTATAATGAATATAAAGACAAGGTTGGCGAGCAGATTATCGGTTACATTCAGCGCGAATATAATAAAAATATTTATGTTGATCTTGGAAATGACAACAAGGTTGAGGGTGTTCTTCCTGAAAAATACAGAAGTCCGCGTGAAATCTACGAAAAGGGCGGAAGACTCAAGGCTCTTATTACTGAAATAAAACGTACAAACAGCGGAATTCAGCTCATTTTGAGCCGCATAGATCCTCGTCTTGTTCAGGATTTTCTTGAGGCTGAAGTTCCAGAACTTTCTGATGGAACTGTTGAAATCAAAAAAATTGTGCGCAAGGCCGGTTATAGAACAAAGATTGCCGTTTCTGCAAATAATCCTGATGTTGATCCAGTAGGTTCTTGTGTAGGAAAGGGTGGATCCCGCATACAGAATGTAATTCAGCAGCTTGATGGTGAAAAAATCGACGTAGTTCCTTATGATGAAGATCCTCATGTATTCATTGCAAATGCTCTTTCTCCTGCAAAAGTTCTTCGTGTTGTTGTTTTAAGTTACGAAAGACGCGAAGCACTTGCAATTGTAAGCAGCGAAGAACTACCGATTGCAATTGGAATTAAGGGACAGAATGCGAGTCTTGCAAATAGACTTGTTGACTGGAATATAAATGTAAAAACAGAAGAAGATGCTGCGGAAATGGATCTTTCAGATGCTGATGAAACAAATTCAAAGCGTGCTGTTGAAGAACTTTTTGCTTCTTCTGATTCTGAAAATCTTGAAACTCCGGCTGCAGCAGAAAATATCAGTGCTGAAGAAAATGCTGGCGAGGATCAGACAGAAACTGAAGAAGATGAGGATTATTCAATTTCTTCACTTCCTGGAATTTCTGAAAGACTTGCTCAGGTTCTTAAAAATGCAAATCTTGATGATATTTCAGAATTTGTTGATGCTTATGAAGAAGGAAAACTTTCTGATGTAGAAGGTCTTTCATCAGAAGATATTGAAGAAATTTACAAGATTATCAATGAAAATGTTGAATTTGAATGATAATTAAATCGCAGAACGCGAAAAAAAAGGTGAATTCTTAAAAATTGCGGTTTTTGGGAATGCCTGAAATAAAGAGAAGTTTTGAAAGCTGTTTTTGAATACTGGCGGACTTTTAAAACTTTCTCTAAAATACTTGTGTAATTAGGAAAGTATTAAAAATCATTTTGGATTTTTTACTGACTTAAAAAAGGAATAGGAATAATAGAGTATGGCAGAAGAAGAAAAAAAGCCTGAATTTGTGTTGAACAAAAGAGAAAAAAAAGCAGAGTCTCAGCCAAAGCAAAATGACGCTCAGCCAAAAACAACTGACGAGAAGCAGCCTAAAAAAAGAATCCTAAAAAGAAAAAGCCCTTCTCATCTAGCAGCTGCGTCTTCCGATGCTCAGAGTTCAAGTTCTGTAAGTCAAAATAAAATTTCTGAGTCAGAAAGTAAAATTCAGGAAAAAGAAATGACAAAAGTTCAGTCTCCTGTAGAAAAAAAACCTTCGGTTTCTTCTGCTTCGGCTGCCGCTCCAGCTTCTTCTTCAGAAAATTCCTCTCCTTCGCCGACACCTGCAGTTGCAAAAACTGTTAGTCAGTCTGGCGTAAATGCAAAAACTGAACAAAATGTATCTGACAAAGGCAGCCCTCGTTCTGAAAATAAAACTTTTGAATTAAAAACTGCAAGACCTAATGTTAGAGCGGGAAATTTAAATCCTTCAAATCGTACAAACGGCTACAATAACCGTGGTTCTTATAACCGCAATAATGGTGGATTTACTGGAACTCAGGCAAGACAGGGTTATCAGAATAGAGAAAGACAGGGCAACTTTAATTCAAACGGAGAAAATCGCGGTAACGGATATGGTAACCGTGGTTATTCAAATAACGGCTACAACAATCGCGGCAATTTTAATCGCGACGGACAAAATGCTCAGCAGGGCGGATTTAATCGTGGCGGCTACAACAATCGCGGGAATTTTAAT
>CAVCIJ010000018.1:0-2018 GCA_963601995.1 bacterium
TCATCAAAATATTTTTTGGTGCAACTTCTTCACGAATTTCTTCAGGAAGTTTTATACGGCGCTGGCGGTTTCTCAGGGCAACTGCAACACATCTTTTTGCCTTATTCTGACCAATTATGTAATTGTCAAGGCGCTCAACTACCTGTGACGGAGTAAGACCTTCGGGACTTTCGAATTTCTGTTCAGTTTTATTTTCAATTTTGTTTTCTTCAATCTGTTCCATAATTTTTTCCTTGATTCAGGGCAATTTTAATTTTTTTTCTTACGATTCTGCTGAAATTTTAAAGTTCTTCGCAGATAATGTGAGAATTTGTGTAAATGCAGATATTTCCTGCAATTTTTAGAGAGCGTTCAGCAATTTCTTTTGCACTTAAACCTGATGAATCAAGATAAGCTAAAGCCGCTGAATATGCGTAATTTCCGCCGGAACCAATTGCAATAACATCATTTTCCGGTTCAATTACATTTCCGTCTCCGCTGATTAAAAGTATTGTTTTTGAATCAGCAACAATAAGCATTGCCTCAAGTTTTTGCATTGTGCGCTCAGTACGCCACATTTTTGCCAGGTCTACGGCTGCCTTTGTTATATCGCCATTGCGTTCCTTTAATTTTTCTTCAAATTTATCAAGAAGAGTAAACGCATCTGCAACGCTTCCTGCAAATCCGGTTAAAACCTTACCGTTGTAAATTTTGCGAACTTTAAGCGCATTTCCCTTGCAGACTGTGTTTCCCATTGTAACCTGTCCGTCTCCAGCCATTGCAACCTTTCCATTGCGTTTTACTGCAATAACTGTTGTACTTCTTATTTTGTTTTCATCATCTGCCATTCTCTGGCCTCCTAAAATCTCTTGTGTGAGTTTATTAATTTAAAAAAAATCAGCAAATGCGCTAATCATCTTTTTTGTTATTTTGTCTTCCACTGTGAGGAAAGCACTTCCAGTAAATTTCCTTCAGTTTTTCTGTAGTAATATGCGTGTAACGCTGAGTTGTGCTTATGCTTGAATGACCAAGCATTTCCTGCACCACACGAATATCCGCACCGTTAGAAAGCATCGCCGTAGCAAAGGTATGGCGAAAAGTATGCGGCGAAATATGACGCCCGGTTCCTTCAGAACCTGTGTATCGGTTTAAAATATACCACACGCCCTGACTTGTAAGCGGACTTCCTTTTTGGTTTAAGAAGACAAAATCAGTTTTACTTTCAGGAAAACGACTTTTTCGCTCTGCAAGATATTTTTCGAGTGCTTCCAGCGCATCTTTTTCAAAGTAAACTTTTCTGTCTTTACTTCCCTTTCCTCTAACAATTACGCTTGAATAATCTCCGTTAAAATCTGACAATTTTAATGAAACAAGTTCGCTTACACGGCATCCGCTTGAATAAAGCATCTCAAAAACGGCTCTATCGCGGCTTTCCCACAGAAGCGGATTTTCTGAAGGAATATAACAAAGTTCATCAACCTCAGCACTCGTCATAAACTTTGGGAGCGGCTTTGGAGCACGAAGACTTTTTAATTCAGCTGCAATGTTTTTTTCAATATAGTTAAATTTTTTGCAATAGGCAAATAAAGTTCTAATGGACGCAATAAATCTGTTTACTGACGCAGGCGAATATTTTTTTTCGCTTAATGAAGCCACGCAGGAACGCAAGTCAAAAAGTGAAATTGAATTAACGTCCCTGTCGCTGCCAAAAAATTCCAGTGCGTGTGCATAATCGTTTCCGTAAGAAATTATTGAATTTTCAGAAAGTCCCCTTATAGAACGAAGGTATAAAAGGACTTCCGAACAGGCATCTTCCAGTGTCATGACAAAGACGCTTTTGCCTCTTGATTTGCCTTTGCGAAGTCACCGGCAGCTTCTGTAGCAATCGCTTCATCAGGAGTGTGAAGATAATCGCAGTCAGGATTTATACAGCTTTTGTAAGTACCGTTTTTCTTGTCATATTTTTCTACAAGGAACCAGCCGCATTTAGGACAATTTACATTTATAGGCTTAAAGTGGCTTATGAAATTACATTCAGG
>CAVCIJ010000019.1:0-4370 GCA_963601995.1 bacterium
AGCACGTCCGGGAACTAATCCAAAACCAGGATTTGGCGGAGGTGCAAGACCTTTGGTGATCCTGCTGCTCTTAGCGGAAACAAAACTCCGGCAAAAAAACAGTTCAAGGGTAAAAAACAGGATTATTCCCGCAGAGACAAAGAAGACTTGTTTGATGAAGAGGAACTTTATAAAAAGAAGCGGGAGGTAAGTCCTGTAAATGTAGTTCCTGAATCAATTGACATAATGGATACAATTTCGGTTTCTGATTTGGCACGAAAAATGAATCTTAAAGCAGGTGAGATTATTTCCAAACTTATGGGAATGGGAATGATGGTTACAATAAATCAGTCTATCGATGCCGATACTGCTGAACTTGTTGCAATGGAGTACAACTGCAAGATTAACAGAATAAGTCTTTATGATGAAACCGTTATTGAAAGTGATAAGGGTAGTGATGAAACAATAAAAACACGTCCTCCAATTGTTACAGTAATGGGACACGTTGATCACGGTAAAACAAAAACTCTTGATGCAATCCGCAATGCGCATGTTGCAGAAGGAGAAGCCGGTGGAATTACACAAAAAATCGGTGCTTATCAGGTTTCAACTCCAAAGGGACTTATTACATTCCTTGATACTCCAGGTCATGAAGCCTTTACAATGATGAGGGCCAGAGGTGCACAGATTACTGATATTGTAGTTCTTGTAGTTGCTGCAGATGATGGTGTTATGCCTCAGACTCTGGAAGCAATAGATCACGCAAAGCAGGCTAACGTTCCTATAATTGTGGCAGTTAATAAAATTGATAAGCCTGATGCAAATCCAGAACTGGTTATGACTCAGCTTTCTGAAAAAGGTCTTACTCCGGAAGCGTGGGGTGGCGATACTCAGTATGTAAATATTTCTGCATTGAAAAAACAGGGAATTGATGAACTTCTTGATGCAATTTTAATTCAGGCAGAAATGCTTGAACTTACGGCACAGTACGATTGCCGTGCTGAAGGAAAAGTTATTGAGTCAAGAGTTGATCAGGGACGTGGTGTTGTTGCTTCAGTTGTAATTCAAAGAGGAACTCTTCATACAGGAGATCCTTTTGTAGCAGGAATTTATTCAGGAAGAGTTCGTGCAATTTTTAACGACAGAGGACAAAAAATTACAGAAGCTGGACCTTCTACACCGGTGGAAGTTTTGGGAATTGAAGAAATGCCTAATGCCGGAGATCCTTTCCAGGTTACTGAATCTGAAAAAGAAGCACGTGCCTTTGCACAAAAAAGACAGGAGCTTAAAAGATTTGAAGCTGCAAAAGCAGTTAAGAAAACAACTCTTGAGTCCTTGTATGGTGATATTGCAAATAGCGAAGTTAAAGAGTTGCGTGTAATTATTAAAGCTGATCTTCAGGGATCTGCGGAGGCTTTAAAGACTTCTTTGGAAAAACTTTCTACTAAAGAAATTCGTCTTGCTGTAATACATTCAAGTGCTGGTGCAATAAACGAAAGCGATGTTACACTTGCAGCTGCTGATTCAAATGCAATTATAATCGGATTCAATGTGCGTCCTACTCCAAAAGCAAAGGCTCTTGCTGAACAGGAAAAGGTTGAAATCCGCAAGTATAATATTATTTACAAGTGTGTGGAAGAAATTCAGCAGGCTATGGAAGGAATGCTTCAGCCTGATACAAAAGAAGAAGTTATTGGTATGCTTGAAGTTCTTAATACATTCAAGGTTCCAAAGGTTGGAACAATTGCCGGTTGTGTTGTGCGCGACGGACTTATTAAGAAAACAAGCAGTGTAAATATTATTCGTAATGAAGTTGTAATCAATTCTGCGGCAAAAATTGCATCTTTAAAGCGTTTCAAGGACGATGCAAAAGAAGTTAAGGAAGGCTTTGAGTGCGGTGTTGGAATTGAAAACTGGCAGGACATTCAGGTTGGCGATACTCTTGAAGTTATTGAATACGTAGAAGTTGCACGCAAACTTGGAAAAACTATTGCTGAAGAAAAAGCTGAAGTAGAAAAAACAAAATCTTATTCAGCGGATTCTGATTCAGATGGAGCAAACAACTGATGGGACAGTTTAGACTTTTAAGGCTTGGCGAGCAGATTCGCAAAGAAATTTCAACAATGCTGATGAGGCATGAAATAAAAGATCCCCGCGTAGGTGATTTTCTTTCAATAAATAGAGTTGAAGTTTCTTCGGATCTGTCTTATGCAAAAGTTTATGTTTCGTCATTTGTAGACGACAATTCTCTAAAAAGAAGCGTTGAAGGTTTGCAGAATGCGGCTGGATTCATTCAATCTTCAATTGCACAAAAAATTTCCATTTATAAGTTTCCGAAATTTACTTTTATCGCAGACTTTTCAATGAAAGAAGGCTATGCAATGGTTCAAAAATTGAACAAACTCGAAAAAGAGTCTTCAGAAATTGAAAAAAATAAACAGGCATCTGGCGAAAAGATCTCTGACTTAGAATCTGAAAATGCAGAAAAATCAGCAGAATAATTTATACTCTTCCGGAGCTGTTCTTTATGCAAAAACTCCGGGAATTACAAGTTTTTCATCTCTTTGGAATATAAAGCATGCCTTAGGTACAGAAAAAGTTGGGCATACTGGAACGTTGGATTCTTTTGCTGACGGACTTCTTGTTGTTCTTTGCGGAAGTCTAACGCATCTTGTTCCGCACATTACATCGTTTACAAAAACTTATCAGGCAGTTGTTTGCTTTGGAAAAGAAACCGACACTCTTGATCCAAGCGGAAAAATAACAAAAAAAATGGCTGCTCCTTCAAGAAGTGATGTTGAAAAAATTCTTCCGGAATTTACAGGAACTCTTCTTCAGGTTCCACCGGTTTATTCAGCACTTCATGTAAACGGAAAGAGGGCAAGCGATATTGTTCGCAGCGGAAAAAATGTAAAACTTGAAAGCCGCCAGATTTTTATATACGAAAATAAACTTCTTGATTTTAAGGAAGCGTCAGAAAAAAATGAATGCGCCTATGCTCTTCTTGAAATAAAGTGCTCAAAGGGTACTTATATTCGGGCTCTTGCACGAGATATAGCTGCAGCTCTTGGTTCCTGCGCATTTTTAAGTGCACTTAGAAGAACAAGTGTTGGACCTTTTTACTTAAGTGATGCAGCCGGTTTTAGTAATTTAAAGCCCTTTACAATAGAAAATGCAATCGAAAATGAAAATTATTTTCAGTCAATGCGAAAAAAACTTCTTGATGAGCAGAATTCTCTAAAAAAAACTGTAAAAAATCAGCGGAAAAGAGAGTTTACTGACGAAGAAAAAAAGATTTTTACAGATGTCAGGCGACATTTTATGTCTTTTTCGCCAGAACTTGCATTTAAGTGCGGTTTTGAAGCGTCATTCTTAAAAAAGGATTTTGAAAAGCAGTATTTGAACGGTCGTCCTTTGTGTGGAAAGATGTTTTCAAGAATTGAATGTCCTTTGGAATATAAAAATCTTCCATGCAAAGTTTCAGATGAAATTGCGGTTTTTTATTCTGATTTGGCTTTTGCTGGAATGATAAAAATTTGTGATCGGGAAACACAAAAAAAACTTTCATATTCATTTGTCGTTCCTCACGAAAATTCTGAGCAGAAAATGAGAATTTTTACATGGCAGGATTTGCTCAACGGTGAATTTCCACTTGAATGGAAAAATAAGGGAAGTGCTCTTACCGTTGGAAGTTTTGATGGAATGCACAAAGGTCATCTTGCCTTAATAGATGCTGTTCTTGAACAAAAAAATCTTGTACATGGAATTGTAACTTTTAGAAATTCAGTTAAGTCTGGAAATTCAAATTTTGAAGGAAATATTGATTCTTTTTATCAGCGTATAAATTTTTTTAGAAGCAAAAAGCTTGATTTTCTTGTTGTAATTGACTTTTCTGATGATTTTAGTAGAATTGTTGGCAACGATTTTATTGAGTTTTTAATCAGTTTGTGTGCGATGAAATTTATTGCTGAAGGTAAGGACTTTTGCTTTGGTTACAAGGCAGCTTTTTCTGTTGAAGATTTAAAAGTTCTTAGCGAAAAAAAGAATTTTGTTTTTGCGCAGATTGATGATGTTCTTTTTGAAGGGAAAAAAATCAGTTCTTCGCGCATAAGAAAATGCGTGCTTGAAGGAGATTTTTCTTCGGTTCAAAAAATGCTTTTGCGACCGTTTTCATATGATGCTTTTATGCTTGATTTTACTGAGCAAAAAAAATCTTTAAAATCAGAAAATAAAAATCCTGATAGTGAAATGTCATGGTTTTATGCGGATTTGAATAATTCTTCTTCAGAATGTTCGCTTCAGGTTCTGCCACCCGACGGAAACTATGAAGTTGTACTTAATCTTGAAGAAAATAAAAAATCTGATGAAATGGGTTTTGTCACGCTTCATAC
>CAVCIJ010000020.1:0-5358 GCA_963601995.1 bacterium
TAGAAAGACAGTACAAATATGATATAAAAAATGGTTTATATGTTCTTCCTAAAAAAATTGTTATAAAAGAAAAAGATAAAGAAATTATTACAAAATCTAGAATAGGACAGGGACTTTACAGAACTTTATTATTAAAGAAATGGGATAATATGTCCTCAATTTCAGATTACAATAATCCAGCTTTTCTGGTTGCTTCTCATATCAAACCCTGGAAAGATTGCGATAATCAGGAATGTGTTGATTCAGACAATGGACTACTTTTAACTCCAAACTATGATTTTCTTTTTGATCAAGGATATATTACATTTGATGATTTTGGAAATGTTATACTCTCAAATAAACTTTCAGAAAATGATTTAAAAGAATTTGCATTTGATGAGAATACAAAAATTAAAACTGTTTCTAAGAAGATGAAAGAATATCTTAAATATCATAGAGAAAATGTTTTTAAGAAATAGGTGACTGTAATGCAAAAAGAACAAAATCCATTTGAAATAGACTTTGACTCATACATTCTCCAGTCAGAACCGTCCAAACAGGAAAGGGGGAAACTCTGGCAGACAGCAATCGGTTTACAGCAGGTAGACGGGCTTACTCCATCAAAATACTTATACGAAACTGCCAAACGCAATATTGATGGTGATATAACAATTGAAGAAGTCAAACAGCTCATTGATTCTTACTACGAATCAAAAGACGGAAGAACTGGTGATGACGACGATAAAGAGGAAGCTGATAAAGTTTCTGTTCGGATTCGTGAAATTCTTGCAGAAAATACATTCAGCTTTACTTCGGATTTGCTTCTTTCTATTCATAAACGTCTGTTTTCTGGCGTATTCTATAAAGTAAAAGCCGGAAGTTTTAGGGATTACAATATCTCCAAAAAAGAATGGGTTTTGGATGGAGAATCTGTTCTGTATGCCAATGCTGATATGATTCGACAAACCCTTGATTACGATTTTAATCAGGAAAAGTCTTTTGATTATTCAAAAGTTTCAAAGATAGACGCTGTAAAACATCTTACAAGATTTGTTGCAAATATCTGGCAGATTCACCCATTTGGAGAAGGCAATACAAGGACAACTGCTGTTTTTACCATAAAATATTTGAATTCGCTTGGTTTTAAAGTGAATAATGAGCCTTTTGACAAAAACAGCTGGTATTTTCGTAATGCGTTAGTTCGTGCAAATTACACAAACATAACCAAAGGCATTTATATGAATGCTGAATATCTTGAAAAATTCTTCCGCAATTTATTACTTGGTGAAAGCAACGAACTTAAAAACAGATATATTCATATCAGATACACAAACGACGCAGCGAAAAACGTCACTGTAAATGTCACACAAAACGTCACTGTAAAACTCACTAAGAATCAGAAAAAAATTCTTGAACTGGTAAAGGAAAATCCTGTAATACTGCAGGAAGAGATTGCTGCAAAACTTGGTATTGCAAGAGAAACTGTCAGCCGTAATATGACAAAGCTTCAGACTTTAAATCTATTAGAGCATGTTGGAGCCGATAAAAACGGGCATTGGAAAGTAGAAGACTAGTCTATTCTCTTTCCCCACCATAACCAAAACTTATACTGATTAAAAAAACATTGTATTTTAAATATTTTTCCGTGCGATTTATATTCTTTTTAGAATGAGTTAGGGATAGTAGCACTGTTGCTTCATTCCTACGGAACGGCTACGCTGACACTACAATTCCTAACGCAAATTCTGCATTACATCCAATAACTGTTAATGGTAATAATGCTTGCTGGCATACCTATAATTTGAATGTCAAACTTTAGACTTGACTCTACTTTTGTCGAAGCATTATGTATTCTGAAACTAAACTGCCATCCATTATCAAGATACATTTCCAGTGTATTTGTAGAATTTGCCTTAAAGTCAAAAGCAACTATTTTTGTTGGTAAAGCTGAAATTGGAACAATTCTTTTAGGTTTTTGATTTTTTGCAGGTTTATTTAAAGTTCCATGTGTATTATATGCCTGCAATTGAGTCATTTGCTGTCTGTCGATGCTTATAACTTTATAAAAATCATATTCACCCAAAAGATATTCAACCAATTTTTTAGGAAGATTTTTATCTCTTAAATAAGCATCCTTTATTTCTGCCTCAAACGCATTTAAAAGAGGGACATAAACTTTGCTGTCCTTTTCTTCCATTTTTCGCCATAACATTCCTAATTTCTTGCATTCATCAAGATAATCAAAAATAGGATTTACAGCCTGCCAATATTCATCGGAACATTTATCCTTGTACCATTTCTGCCCAAAATCAATAGTCCTGCTTAATCTGCTGTGTTTTACTGCAAAATGGTTGTGCTTAATGCTAAGTCCGATTTCCCATTTTATTCCGCTTCGGATAATCAGAATATCTCTGACATCGCCAGCTTCAATATCCGATAAGCAATATACCTTTTAATGGCAATTTTATTCTGTTTGATATATACATAGTTTCAAGAAAAGTATGTACTATTTCAAAATCTGCGTGAGTCCTATAAATATTTCTAACAGCAAGAACTAAATATTCAACGTCAAACATCATACACGCTTCAAAAATATCTTTTAAAAATTGATTGTTTTCTGTAGCTCTTCCAGCCTCAACTTCTATTACAATTCTACCGTCATTACTTAAGGCATCTGCATAAAAAGATTTATCAACATTGTTGTTTTTTCCGAAAAGAACTGGAACATCAATTTTTTCATTTTTACCTTTTCCTGTTTCTACGGTGAAATTATTCTTTTCAAGGAAAGGGCGGACTTTTTTCAAAACATCATTAGATTTTAATTCATTTAAAGTTGAATCAATCTCTTCTTCAACTGATAAAAAAGATTTTATTACTGCTTGAATTTCCGATGTTATTCCTTGTGACCTTGGGAAGAATTGATATTGTATCAAATTGATTCTCCTATAAACCTTGAAATATACTCATCGTTCATCAAAAAAACTTCATTTGGAACATAAAAGAAAATTTTTTCATCAATTTCCATTGCTGTTTTTGAATGATAAGTTTCTCCGTCTGGCAACAACTGCGATTCCAAATCCTCAGTTGCAATTATATAATTACAATTAAAATTACTAAAATAAACAGTTTTATATGGATATTTATGTTTTTTATATTCAAAAAAATCTAGCATAAGCCTCTCTTTGCTTCTGAATGTCTTTTTGCCAGCATACCACTTACATTTTCAGCAAGAAAAAATTTAGGTTTTTTGTTTTTTAAGATTCTGATATATTCATAAAAAAGTTTTCCGCGCGGATCGTCAATTCCACGAAGAGAACCAGCTTCTGACCACGACTGGCAAGGCGGCCCCCAATAATGCCATCGATTTCATTTGGGAAGTCTTCTTCTTTTATATTTCTAATATCGCCACGGATGAGTTTTGTTTTAGGATGATTTTTTTCAAATGTTGCCCAGATTGATGAATCAAATTCATTTGCAATCGGAATTTCAAATCCTGCTTTTTCAAATCCTAAATCAAGACCGCCGCAACCGCTAAAGAGGCTTATTACTTTCATCTGGATTCTCCAATAAAAAAAGTTAATTTATTGTAACAACTTTTATGACTTTTTGCATTAACAAAAATTTCCTTACCTCTCTATATGTAGTTTCTGTCCGTTCGAGAACTTTAACGTCCTACACAACGTACTTTCAGCTTATTTGAAAATCTTTATTCACTGTCTAAGTTGTTTCTTGTTTATAAAATTCTTGGGAAACGGCTGTTCCCCACCATAATCAAAACTTATACTGATTAAAAAAACATTGTATTTTAAATATCCTCCTACTTCTGTTAATTTCTTTTTTAGAAAACAGACAGGAGGATTGATATAATGAAAAAAAATATTCTTACGGCAGGGTTTGCCGGGATTCTTGCACTTTTGCTTGCAGCTTGTTCAAGCACAAAGAATGTTGCAAAAACTGACGTTTCTTCCGGCGGATCGGGCGGAAAAATCACTTCGAAAAACGACTTGACTTTTCCGCTTGGAGACGATGTCAGTGCGCGGTTTTTCGGCACTGTTTATTTTAAGAATCTGATTCAAAAGGATTCAACTTATAATTTTCCAGTTACGAACAACATAACTTTTGCGCCCGGCTCACATAGCGGCTGGCACGTTCACGGCGGAATGGAAGTTCTTGTTACCGGCGGACGCGGCTACTATCAGGCGGAAGGCGAAAAGGCTCAGATTATTCAGAAAGGCGACGTTCTCCACATTCCGGCAGGCGTTAAGCACTGGCACGGAGCAACTCCCGACAGCTACTTTAGCCAGATTGTTATTTACGACGCAGACTGGAAGGCAGGGCTTTCTCAATTATTTTTTTATCATAACCAAAACTCATACTGGCTAAAAGAAATTTCTATTTTAAATATTTTTAAATCCCGCTTATTTTTCTCTTATGACAATTATTCAAAAATCTTTTCTTTTTACGTTTGCGCTTTTTTCAGGACAACTAGCTTTTGCTTTTGACTTGGATGGTGACTTTGTTTTTGTGGAGGGCGGCGAGTTCATATCTTCTTCAGACACAAAAAATCCAGAGAATTACAGTTTACATGCTGAAATTGTTGGGAACTTTTACATTTGTAAATACGAAGTTACGGCGGAACTTTATGAAAAAGTGACAGGGAAAAATCCTGCAGGAGTTTCTGATATGAGGCGACCGGTTGAAAAAGTTTCAGGTCTTGACTGCATTGAATTCTGCAACGCCTTGAGCCACCTGGAAAATCTTGACGAGTGCTATTTTTTGTCGGACGGAAAATGGATCTGCGATTTTTCTAAAAATGGTTACAGGCTTCCGACGTTGCCTGAATGGGAATATGCGGCGCGGGGCGGAAAAAAGTCGAAAGGATTTAAATATTCAGGCTCAGACAAAATCGAAGAAGTGGGCTGGTATGACGGAAATTCCGGAGGACATTCACATCCTGTGGGACAGAAGAAAGCAAACGAACTTGGGCTTTTCGACATGAGCGGAAATGTTGGCGAGCGTTGCTGGAATTCGTCTTACAAAGGAAACAATCCTGCCCATGTGGGACGAGGCGGCTGCTGGATTTATTATGAAGGCTACTGCGAACCTGCCTACCGTTTTGTTACGACTGCGGATTTCTGCGGCGAAGGGCTGGGGATCAGGCTTGTTAGAAGCGCAAAATAGCTTACCATAACCAAAACTTATGCTGAGTAAAAGAAAGTTGTATTTTAAATATTTTTCCGCCTGATTTATATTCAAGGCATAAATGTTCTTTTTAGAAAGAAGTTTATTAGAGGTTTTTAAATAATGAAAAAACTGATTTTAGCTTTGCTTGCTTTTGCGAGTTTGTGTTTTTCGGCTTCTGCAAAAAGTCTTGTGGTT
>CAVCIJ010000021.1:0-3244 GCA_963601995.1 bacterium
TTTTTCCTGCTTTTTCAGCCTTTTCCTGAGCCTTTTTAACATCCTTTTTTGGATCTCCAAGATGGCTCATCAAAACGAGAGAGCGCGGGCTCTGTTCAAGAATGTACTTAATTGTTGGCAAAGCAGCCATAATGCGTGTGTCGTCCTGAACAACACCGTCTTTCATTGGAACGTTAAAATCAACACGCATAATAATGCGCTTACCCTTAAGGTCAACGTCTTTAACAGTTTTAATCATAATATTCCTCCATGGAATTTAATTACATTTCGATGTCAAAAATATACTATTTTACTTTGCAAAAAATCAATATAAGGACATCGCTAAAAAAACAGATTTTTTCAGAAGGTTTTATTTTGAGCGATTTTCCTTTTTTTCAAGAATATCCCTCAGTCGATAAAGACGGTTCACGTTGTAGCGCAAAATCATAAAAGGCAGAATGCTTAAAAAAGCATTTACTAAAGCGATTGGCAGGCCAAAACACAAAACATACTTAAGAGGATAAGCAAAAATCAGTAAAAAACCGCCTATGGCATTCCACAAATGAATGCAGGAACCATAATTACATTCAAGAATAAATCTTTCTACGTACGCTCTGTCTTGAGGAGCAGCAATATTTTTTTTACTAAAACCAGTAAAAACTCCAAGTTCAAGGATACGATCTTTCCAGTTCTTTATTCCTAAAAAATCATAAAAATCACATTCTTTTTTTGAAGCAGCAAAATGTCTGTTGTGATAGTCAAATTTTTTTTCCGGCAGGACGCGGCGAATAAACAATGCAATCAAACCGTCAATAGCAATTACGCCAACAGCCCCCAAAACGCTTGCAAGCACAATATACAAAATGGAAAAATTAAAAAAATATTTATTTACCAAAATATTTATAAGGCAAATCAATAAATCAGAGCCTACAATCGAAATAATATAAAAAGCCATATTTTCTCCCGTAAAAATGCCATATCAGCGGCGGCTGAACACATAAATGTCATATAAAAAAAATAAAAATCAATCGCGTCTACTTCTTTAAATATTCAAGAGGAATGCCATAAGTTTCTTCATAGCATTTTTTCCACTGCAAATAATTATTTTCTTTCATTTCTTCAATATTTTCTTTTAAGGATTTATTTTTATCCGCTTCAATTGGCTCTAAAATATGAACACTGTATTCCTGAACAGGAAAACCGTCTCCGTCAAAATAAGCAGAATCCTTCAGTGTAATAAAAACAGGAATTACAGGAACATCATTTTCTACAGCAAAACGAAAAGCTCCCGGAGTAAGAGGACGCGGCTTTCTGTAATTCCACCACATTCCCTGCTCTGCATAAACAATGATTTTTTTTCCTTTTTTAAGCAGAGTTTTTACGGCTGACATAAATTCCTTCATAACCGCAAAAGATGAAGAAAGCGGCAAAGTATTGCAGTTTTTAAAAAGAGGTTCATAGATTCCAGGATTAGACGTAAAATTTCCTTCGCGAATTACACGCCACAAATACTGACGTCCAAAAGAAAGTCCAAAATATTTTCCAAGATACTTATCAAAAACTAAATCAAGAGCAAAAGAATCAAAGGCATTAAAGTGATTGCATGTAATAATTGCCCCACGTTTTTTAAGAGATTTTAGTTTTTCAGTTCCAGTTTCTTCACTTAAAATAAGAAGATGTTCAGCAGAAAGCTTTTTACAGAGTTTTAAAACTTTTCTGAATGTGATTCGAGTCTTGATTTTATTGATTAGTTTTTTTCTCAAATAATCACATTCACCTTCTTTTAAAGGGCGCGTAGGCGGATCTTCTTCAACATCCCTTGTCCACCATTCATTTTTTTCGTATTCGTCAATGCGCTTTAAAACTTCCAGTCGCGCTGGATTTTTTACAGGAACTTCAGTTTTCTCTGCTTTCATAAAGAGACTTCCTGTAGAAATTTTTTATCAAAGCCAAAGGCGGAAATTTTAACATGAATGAAGCAAATGCCGTTAAAACAGAAAAAATTCTATAAAGCAAAAATGATTTTTTTACAGTATTCCAATAATTGTCAGGATTTTCAGCATCGCGAACAGCAGCTTCCCTTAAGCGAACGCCACCCTCACTGTCCCTCAATCTTTCCTGATCAGTGTAAGATTTTTTTACTTCCATAATTTCTTCAAAGAAAGGATTTTTTTCCGCATACTTCCAGAAGTCATTTTCATATTCAACACCATCATTTAACCAAGGTTTCCATGACATCTTGTAGTGAATGATTTTTAAATTATCATCATTAAAATCCATATTTTTAAAAGCGGTTTTATTCCAGCCCAAATCAAGATAATAAATTCTGTTTTTGCAGATTACATTTAAATAATCCTGATCCTGAGCAACATAGAATTTAAACTTAGAAAGAAGATCAACAAATTTTTCTTCTACCTTCTCCTCTCTAAAAGCCTTTGTGTTAATCACAAGAATGCCGGCACCAATATAATCGTCAGCCGGAACGCCCAGACATTTTTCACTGTAATTTCTAAAAACATCTTCCACAAAAACCACTTCTTCTATAGCAGCCCCAATAAGATTTTTACCAAGAGGTGAATTGTACATTTGGGCAATATCGCCTTTTACAACAATATCGCAGTCCAAATAAATCACTTTGTCATATTCAGGAAAAAGAGAAGCAATAAAAAAGCGATAATAAGTTTCCAAAGAATAATAATCGCGAATGTGAAGACGATCCTTTGTTTTTTCAAGCTGAGCCTTAACATCCACAAAATCCAGACTTGCAAAATCACAATATTTTTTTTGAACTTCAAAAAGTTTATTCTTATGAACTTCAGACAAATCCGTAACTAAAACATAAACCTTGTAAAAATAATTTCTACTCGCATTATCCAGCATAGAATCAAGTGCAACACCCAAATAAGGCGCATAATTGTCATTCACAGCAAAAAAAACAGGAATTTCGCACTTAGAATTTTTCATAAACTTTACTCCAATTTTTGATTTCTGTAAGATTAGACCAAAAAAGGCAGAATAAGTTGCAAATTTAGCATTCTTTTTTATTTTTGGAGCAAATTTTATTATCTCAAGAAAAATTTTTCTTCGTTCCGGCAAAAAATTCTTTCAGGAATCCCGTTCTTCGCGATTACGCTATCGCTCCATTCAAAACTAAAGTTTTGAACGCTCCGCGCCGCTACGACCGGGGCTAGGCATTTTCAGCAATTTTTATCACACGGATTTGTGATTTGCTACGCAAATCACGTTTTTTTTGTCAGCAGATTTT
>CAVCIJ010000022.1:0-4587 GCA_963601995.1 bacterium
TTGAATTTGCAAAAATTTACAGCGATTTTTTTTCATACAAAAATCTGCTTAAGAAAAAAAATGAAGAAGCTGAACTTGAAAAAAAATTTAATTTAAAGTTTGAAGAAATTTTTTCTAAAATAAATTTTCTGGAAAATGAAAAATCTGACCTGCAAAAAAAACTAAGCACACTTGAAAAAGAAAATCTTGAACTTAGCAGAGAAGTTCAGAAAAAAGATGATGAAGAAAGAAACAAAGTCGAACTTGAAAGAAAACTTTTTGACGCAGAAAAAAAATGTCATGTTTTAAAAAATGCAAAAAAATTTCTTGAAGAAGCCGATGAAAATTTATGCCGGAATTATTCTGAAAAAATGATTTCAAATTTTAAAAAATATTTTTCGATGTTTTCTGAAAATTTTTCTTCAAAAAAAGAAATTTTTATAGATGCTGATTTTTCGTCTTTTATAAGTTCCAGCGGCAAAAATTACAAGGAAGATTTTTTTAGCGCAGGATATTCAGAGCTAAGTGATTTTTGCACAAAACTTGCACTCGCAGATTCAATGTTTGAAAAAGAAAAACCACCTCTTATTTTAGATGATCCGTTTTTTGCACTTGATCAAAATAATTTAAAAAGTGCACTCAATCTTGTAAAAGAACTTTCGCAGGAAACACAGATAATTTATTTTACCTGCCACGAAAGCCGAAATCCATAAAAATCTACATTCCTGAAAGACGTGCTTTTTAATTTAAAAAAAATTTCATATACTGAATTTATGTTTGAAATTAGAGTTGAAGCACATTTTTGTGCGGCACATTTTTTAAAAGATTACAAGGGCAAATGCGAAAATTTGCATGGACACAACTACAAAGTTTACGCACATGTAAAAGGCAGCAGTTTGGACGAAGGCGGAATGCTGTTAGACTTTGGCGATTTAAAAAAGGCACTCAAGGATGTTTGTGATTCAATGGATCACACAAATTTAAACGACAATCCATTTTTTAAGCAAAATCCAAGCGCGGAAAGAATTGCCGTTTTTATTTACAATAATTTAACTGACAGATTACCGTTTTTACGCCCTTCAAAAACTGACCAACAAAATCAGAGTGCACAAACTTACATCAGTGCAATTGATGTTTTTGAAACAGAAACAAATCGCGCGCGCTACATTCCAGATTAAAAAAGTCAGCAAAAAAAATTTGTTACTTAACAAAACTTGCACAGTTTACTCGAAACCTGAGGCTGCTAACGAGTTCTTTTTGCTCACGCATATTCTGTGCAGCTTACTGATAGAATTTTTAGTTAAGAAAAAATCAATTTCTTAACTAAAAACGCTCGCGTGTAATGTTGAAGATTTTTTTAGCTAAGCCAGGCGCACAGGAATTCCGTCTTTTGCAAGAGCTTCCTTTATTGAAGAAATTGTATATTCTCCAGAATGAACCATTGAGGCAATCAATGCAGCATCGGCTTTTCCTTCCGTAAGAACTTTTGCAAGATGTTCAGGTTTTCCTCCGCCACCCGAAGCAATTACTGGAACACTCACATTTTCGCTAATCATTCTTGTAAGGTTTATTTCATAGCCATCTCGGGTTCCGTCAGCGTCAATCGAATTTAAAACAATTTCGCCGGCACCAAGTGAAACCGCATCTTTTGCCCACTGAAGTGCATCAAGTTCAGTTTGCACTCTTCCGCCGTTTATAAAAACTCTATAGCCGCTCGGCATTTTACTGTCGCGTGCAGCATCCATTCCAAGCACGATGCACTGTCTTCCAAAAACTTTTGCGCCTTCTTTTATTAACTGAGGATTTTTTACAGCCTGCGAGTTAAGCGAAACTTTTTCTGCACCTGCAAGAATCGTAGAACGAATGTCATCAAGATTTGTAATTCCTCCGCCTACACAAAATGGAATAAAAACCTCTTTTGCAACACGAGAAATCAAATCAAGGATCGGACCGCGTCCTCGTGCAGAAGCCATGATGTCGTAGAAAACAAGTTCATCAACTCCCTGTGCATAATATTCTGCAGCCATTTCAACAGGATCGCCGATATCAACATTATTTTTAAACTTTATGCCCTTAGTTGTACGTCCGTCTTTTACATCAAGGCAGACTATAATTCTTTTTTTTAGCATTTGATTTTCCTAATCATTCATCAATAAAATTTTTTAAAATCTGCATTCCAGCCTTTCCTGATTTTTCCGGATGAAACTGAAATACAGTAACATTATCTTTTTCGATTACACAGGGAACTTTTATTCCATAGTCAGCGTAAGCTTTTATTACAGAACTTTCTTCAGGCTGAATTACATAGGAATGAACAAAATAAAAACTTGCATCACTTCTTACATTTTTAAAAAATCTTGAACCGCCGTTTACAAAGGAAATGTCGTGCCAGCCCATATTCGGAACTTTTAAATGCTCAATTTGCTGCTCTTTCCACAGTGAAGAAAAATGTCTGATTTTGCCGGGAATAAGTCCCAGACATTCAGTGTCGCCTTCTTCGCTAAAATCAAAAACAATCTGCGACCCCAAACAAATTCCAATCATCTGTCTTCCGCTTGCAACAAAATCTTTTAAAAATGAATCAAATCCACTTTTTTTTAACTGATTCATCGCATACGAAGCTTCGCCAACTCCGGGAAAAATGATTTTTTGAACATTTTTTAAATCAGCCGGATTTTTTGAAAGAATAAAATCTGAACCAAGAGATTTTAAAGCCCGCTCAACGCTTGTAATATTTCCAGCATTATAATCAACAATTCCAATCATAAAGCAAACTTTATCATTTGTGATTTTTAGTTTCAATCTATGCTGATTTTACGCTGGCTAAAAACTAAAGCAATTGTTTGTAAAAAACGGAAATCGCTTTTTGGGGAAACTGAATTTTTTTTTTGCTCAAGAAGTGAATTTTTTTGTTAACAAAAGCTTTTCTTCATCAGAGGAAAATTTATTGGTAAACACCGAATTTTTTTTGTTAAGCAGCGTGTTTTTTTATCAGCGAAATTTCATCAGTAACCGGGCTTTTCTTCATCAGCAAAAATTTTATTAGTAACCAGCGCGCATAAAAAACAGACTTTTTTAAGAAATCAAATTTTTGTGCCGAAAATGAAATTATGAATATTTCTGAACTTACCGCATTATGTCTTGCAGTGCTAAAAGATTGGCGCGTAATTGTAATTACAATCGCAATGATTCTTTTTGTTGCACTTGCAAATTATGTTGTAAAATACAAAAAAAGAGCTCCGCGCATAAAAACGAAGGCAAAAAAAATTGCTCCGCCACCAACAGAGCAAAAAACTGACGAAAAACAGAATTCTTCAGAAGAAGCAAACCTATCAGAATCACAGGAAAACTCCGGCAGCAAGTAAAATTTACTTTTTTTGGAGCAACCGTCATTCCAAACTCAGCCCCGAAATCTGTTAGTTAATTGCCTCTCTAAAAATTAGAATTTTTAGAATGTTCCGCAAGATGAACTTTGATATTTTAGAGAAAATTTCATCAGCAGGCAGAGTCCGCATTAGTAACAAAAAAATTTTTTATAATACAGAAAATTCCGCTGGTAACTAGCGCTTTTTGTTAAACAGCGTGTTTTTTTTGTTAAGCAAGGCATTTTTTTTCATCAGCAAAATTTCATCAGTAACCAAGCCCGCGTGTAATGTCGCAGATATTTTCTTATCTGCCGAATTTTTTTATTAAAAACTGCGTTTTTTGTTAAGCAACACATTTTTTTCATCAGAGGAAATTTTGTCAGTAACAGCCCGCGTGTTAACAGAAAACTTTTTCTTAACCACTAGAATTGCTTGTAAAAAACTGCGCTTTTTGTTACGAAGAAATCTTCTTCATCAGCAAAAATTTCATCAACTGCAGCACAATAAAACCCTAATAACAGCAAATGTCGATTCAAATTCAAATCATTGTAAAAAAATCATAAAACTTGTAATATACAGTGCATATTTTATCCTATTTTACGAGGTCAATATGGCATATTATTTTGAGGAACCTTCCCACACTTTTGGCGAGTATCTTCTTGTTCCTGGATACACTTCCGCTGATTGCATTCCTGACAATGTTTCATTACGAACCCCAATCTGCCGGTTTAACAAGGCTAAGGGCGAAGAATCTCCTATTTATATGAATATTCCGCTTACAAGTGCTGTTATGCAGTCTGTTTCAGACCATAAAATGGCAATCGCACTTGCAAAAGAAGGTGGAATCAGTTTTATTTACGGCTCACAGACTATTGAAAATCAGGCAGCAATGGTTGCAAAAGTTAAGTCCTACAAAGCCGGATTTGTTACTTCAGATTCAAATATAAGACCAGATCAAACTCTTGAAGAGGTTGTTGAACTTATTGAAAAAACCGGGCATTCAACAATTGCCGTTACAGCAGACGGAAGCGCTCATGGAAAACTTGAAGGAATCATTACTGAGCGTGATTTTAGAATTGACCACGTTCCTGCAAATTCCAAAGTAAGCGAATATATGACTCCGTTTAAGGATCTTATTACCGGTCACGATGGAATTTCTTTAAAAGATGCAAATAATTTGATTTGGGCACACAAGGTTAATCAGCTGCCTGTTATTGACAAAAACAACAATCTTATTTCACTT
>CAVCIJ010000023.1:0-2379 GCA_963601995.1 bacterium
GCCCTTTCCACTCGTGATTGCAATTATCCTGGTTTTATGTTCTGATTTTTCAGATTTTCCGCTTCCCATAATTTCGCGAAGTTCTTTCACCTGATTTTCCATTTTTTTTAACTCCCCAAGTCTTTTATTTTTTTTAGTTTATTTTTTTGCCGTAAAGTGAATTTTACTGAATAAAAAAATTAATTTGCATTACTTTTTTACACCGAATTTTTCCTCAAGATGCTTAATATCAATCTTAAAATCCTTAAGATTTTTTAAGAAAAACAAGGGACTTGCAGCCACAATTTTATTTACAACTTCCTGACCGTCAGTAACAAAAGAAATGCTCTTGCCCCTTTCGTGCACAACGCTAAGTAAATTGCCAAAACTTAATGTTTCGTCGCATTTTGTAACAATTAAACTTGAAAAATTAAAAACTTCATAATTTCTCATAATATTTTCAAGATTTTTTGCACTCACGCCGCCTTCAACAGTAAGATAGACATTTTTTTTCATATTCCGAACGTCAAGAACCTGCTTTAACTGTGCTATACTTTCCAAATCATTCGGACTGTAACCGCCAGTATCAATAAAAATATAGTCAGTTCTGTCAGCATAGTGATCATAAATTTCATGAAGTTTTTCTAAGGTTTCGCCTTGTTCCACATCTGCATGAATAATTTCAGCATAGGTTGAAAGCTGATTAACCGCACCAACACGCATAGAATCGATTGAAACCATAAGAATTTTTGGCGGAACTTCTACTTTTGAAGATTTTCTTGCGGCAATAGCAATCTGAGAAGCCATTTTTGCAACTGTAGTTGTTTTTCCAATTCCCGTAGGTCCAACAAGAACTGTAACTTTTGGACTTTTTACAAATTCACTTTGACCCGTTTTTATATTTTCTCCAATCCAGTCAACAACGCGACCTTGAAGCAAATTAAAATCATTAAGTTCTTCAAGCGTAAAATTCGCTTTGATTTTTTCATTCATCATTTTTATGTAAGAACGGGTAAAACCATTTTCATCAAGCATTTCGTTGATTTTTTCAAGATTTTTATGTTCAGAAGGCGAAACTGAAATTTGGGAAAGTCCTTCGAGCTGAGACTGAATTTTTTCAAGCTGCTTATTAACCTGGCTGAACTGAATTGAAGAAGTTGGATCAAGAGTACGAAGCATTTCTGCCTGATTTCTTAAAAAATCGCCTCCCGAAGAAGTTCTACCGTAAGATGAAGACGCAACGGAAGAATTTCTTTGGAAATTCGCATAAGTAGAATTTGAACTTCTTTCTCCGGGAACATAAATTTCACGTACAGAACTGTATTTATCGCTTGAACTGTCAACTACATGGAAACTCTGTTCTACATAAACTTTTGCACCAAGTCCAAAAAATCCTGGATTTGTAATCAAACGATGCTCGTCAAGAACATAATTTGAACCATAAAGTGAATTTATTTTTTCAATACATTTTTCGCGTGTTTCAGCAGTAACTTTTTGAATTAAAGGAGCTTTTTTTTCTCTATTCATTTATTTCACCTAAAATTTCAATTCTTAAATTTGAACCACCTGCCATAACTTCGGTATTTGAAAGAACTACAACACCCGGACATTCTCGTTCAATTGATGATTTTACCAAAAGGCGTGCATCATCATAGCAAAGAATAATCGGAATATATCCGCGCTTTTCAACAGCAGCAATTGTTCCAGAAACAGCATTTATAAATTTTCTGCCCTCAGTAAGACTTAGCGCAGCTGCAGGTTTTTTGCCAGGAATCGAAACCTTTTTATCAAGCAGCATCTGAGTAAGATCCTGCGAAAGACTTACCACATGCAAAACATCGTCTTCGCTCTTGTATTGGCTGCAAATCTGTGCTCCCAAAGCCTGCCGCACTTTTTCAGAAAGATCGTATGTATCGCGAAATCCCATTCTTCCATAGTCACCAATTGTTTCAAGAATTGTAACCATATTCCGTATGCTAACCTGCTCTGAAAGAAGATTTTTAAGAACGCCTTCAATTTCACCGTAAGAAAATTTCTGAGTATCAATAACTTCGGTCACAACAACAGAATTTGTTTTTCGGACTTCTTCAATAATATCGCTAACCTGCTGTCTTGTAAGAATGGAAGCAGCATTTTTCTTTATAATTTCAGTAAGATGAGTTGCAATAATTGTAGGTAAATCATTTACAATGTAGCCAGCCTTTTCGGCCTCAAATCTCTGCGATTCAGGAATCCACAAAGCTTCAAGTCCAAAAACAGGATCCTTTGTTTTTTCGCCCTTTATATCCGCATTTGGAGAAACGCCGCCTGCGTTAAGACACATAAGATGCCCCATTTTTAAATTTCCGCGGGCAACTTCAACTCCACGAATTTTAAACAGATATTCTTCCGGCTTAAGAG
>CAVCIJ010000024.1:0-10596 GCA_963601995.1 bacterium
CATTACGAATGTACTTAAAAGATTTGTAAAATATTTTTATGAATCTTTTTCTGGAGGAAAATAATATGAAATCACCAGCAAAAAAAATTCTTTTGTTTTTTTCATCAGCACTGCTTGTTTTTGGCGTGATTGCAATTTCGTGCAATTCATCAAACAAAAAAAGCGCAAATGTGGCTTTTGCAGAAAACAATCCTGTTGTAAATCTTGATCAGGATTCACTTTCTGTAACACAGGCTCTGCAGAATACTTTCCGCGGAATCAGTTCTCAGGTTCTTCCGGCTGTTGTTGAAGTTGATGTTACAGAAACAACCCGCGTGCAGACATTTAATCCGTTTAAGGATCTTCCGTTCTTTTTTGGTTATCCAAATGATGAAAATGATGAAGAAGACAATAAAAATTACCGCGAGCGTCAGTCTCAGGGCTTGGGAAGCGGTGTGATTGTTCGTGCTGAAGGCAAAAAAGTTTATGTTCTTACAAATAATCACGTTGCTGGAAATGCAACTACAATCAAAATCAAACTTAATGACGAAAGAGAATTTGACGGAACTTTAGTTGGTGCCGATGAACGAATGGACATTGCCCTTGTTTCTTTCGACTGTAATGATACGTCTTCGATTACTGTTGCTAAACTTGGAGACAGCAATGAACTTCATCAGGGCGATATTGTTCTTGCGCTCGGAAGTCCGCTCGGATATTTTGCTTCTGTAACACAGGGAATTGTAAGTGCAACAGGAAGAAGTGGAAGTCAGATTGGAAGTATAAGTGATTTTATTCAAACTGATGCTGCAATCAATCAGGGAAACTCTGGTGGTCCTCTTGTAAACATTTATGGCGAAGTAATAGGAATTAACACTTGGATTGCTTCACAGTCGGGCGGAAGTCAGGGACTTGGATTTTCCATTCCAATCAATAATATAAAACCTGCAATTGACCAGTTCATTTCGAAGGGAAAAATTTCTTACGGATGGATGGGCGTAAGTCTGCTTGAGATTTCTGATGAAAATAAAAAGGAACTTGGTATCGAAGCAAAGCAGAACGGTGCTCTTGCAGTTGAAATTTTCCTTAACAGTCCGGCAATCAAAGGCGGAATGCAGGCAGGAGATTTTATAATTGCTCTTAATGAACACCCTGTAAAATCAGTTGAGCAGCTGGTTCGTGATGTTGGAGCCATTCCTTCTGGAAATACTGCGAATTTTACAGTTTTGAGAGCTGGTAAAAAAGTTGACTTGACCGTAAATATTGAAGAACGTACTCAAAATGTTGCCAGCGATAATTCAAAACTCTGGCCGGGATTTGTTCCTTCTCCATTGACTGATTCTATGAGAAAGCAGCTTCATCTTGATAATGACAATGTTAAAGGCGTTGTTGTTACAGGAATTCAGGAAAAGTCTCCTGCTGCTGCCTTAAGACTTCAGAATGGAGATGTTATAACAGCAGTGAATGACAATCCGATTTCAAACCTCAAGGAATTTTATGAAAATTTGAATACAAACAACAATAAGGAAATTTGGTTTGACATTTACAGCGAGGGACACACAATCAGCACAAGCCGCTACAAAATTGAAAAAAATTAATGGCAGCTTGAAATTTTAGTTTTGAAAAAAAAGATGAAAAAAAATCTTTTTTTTGTAACCTAAATGAGTAATATTTATTTATGTTTATGAAGGCAATCAGATGCGTTGCATAGATTTCTTCATAAGAAACTCCTAATGAGGGGCAGAATCGGCAGTTTGCTGGTTCTGCCTTTTTTTTGTTTTTTGAAAATTTTTTTCAAGATTCTTTTTTGAGGAATTTCTATTGACCAATTTTCTACGAATTTGCTAAAATATCTCACTTGTAAAATAGTCAAAGAGAACCCGTTACTCTCCTTGGCAAATATGAATTTAGAGGTTATGAAAATGTACGCTGTTGTTGAGTATAAAGGCAATCAGTACAAAGCAGAAAAAGATGCTGTTATCCAGGTGTCAAAAATCAATGATGCCAAAAAAGGTGACACAGTCACAATCGATACAGTTCTTCTTGTAAGCGATGGTGAAAAAATTTCTGTTGGAACTCCGTATGTTCAGGGAGCAAAAATTACTGCTGAAGTAGGCGACACTTTTAAGGCTAAGAAAGTTTTAGTTCTTAAATACAAGTCAAAGAAAGATTATCATCGTCTTATCGGTCATCGTGAGCAGTATACAGATCTTATTATTAAAGATATTGTTTTAGCTTAATCAGATGACAGAAGTGCTTTTAGTTTGCACAAAGTCTGGTGTACTAAAGAGCGTAAATGCTAAGGGACACGCCGCTTATTCATCGAAAGGCAGTGATATTGTTTGTGCGGCACTTAGTGTTCTTTTAAGAACAGTTGCAGAGATTTTGGAGCAGACTGAAGGTATTTCAGTTAAGATTGATGCATCTTCTCGCGGAACTCTCGCATTTCTTATAGAAGATGCTGATAAGGTTCTTGACGGGCTGCTTAAGGCTCGGCTTGTTTGTGCAGGAGATTTTTTAAGGCAGGGACTAAAGGATCTTGCAGAAGAATTTCCAGAGAATGTGCAGTTGCGGGAAATTATAAACTGATTTTTATCAGCGGAGGAATATTATGGGACGTAGTAAGGGCGGAAGTGGTGCCAAAAACGGTCGTGATTCAAACCCAAAACATTTGGGCGTAAAAAGATACAGTGGTGAGGTTGTTTCAGCAGGCTCAATTATTGTAAGACAGAGAGGAACTCGGATTCATCCGGGACTCAACGTAAAGCGTGGTGGAGACGATACATTGTTTGCAACAGCGGACGGTGTTGTAAAATATACAGATCGTATGAACCGCAAATATGTTGAAATTCTTACAGAAGTGGCTAACACAGAAGTTAACAACTAGTTTTTGCTGTATTTATAAATGCCCGGCAGGAAGTTCTTGCTGGGTATTTTTTTTGTGCCGGTGATTTTATTTCTGAGGTAAATTTATGATTTCATTTGCAGACGAAGCAGTAATCAAGGTGATTTCAGGAAAAGGCGGAAATGGATGTATTTCATTCCGCAGAGAAAAATATATTCCGAATGGTGGACCGAATGGTGGAGACGGAGGCAGAGGCGGTGATGTTTATTTTCAGTGTAAAAGAAATTTAAGAACGCTCGCTCATCTGCGCTATCATCCGATTTTTAAGGCTCAAAATGGAAGTGACGGAATGAGCTGGAATAAATATGGAAAAGATGGTGAAGATATTGTAATTCCAGTTCCTCCGGGAACAACGATCCGCGATAATTTAACAGGAGAACTCATTCACGATTTTACAACTGAAAGTGAGGATGAAACATTTAAATTTCTTACAGGCGGTAAGGGCGGCTGGGGAAACGTTCACTTTAAATCAAGTACAAATCAGGCTCCGCGCTATGCTCATAAAGGTTCTCCTGGAGAAGAAAGAGAACTTAGAGTTGAACTTTCTGTAATGGCAGACATTGGACTCGTAGGTTTTCCGAATGCTGGAAAATCGAGCCTGCTTGATTATTTTACAAATGCGCGTCCAAAAATTGCACCTTATCCTTTTACTACAAAAATTCCGAATCTTGGCGTTCTTCATGTTGATTCTGACAAGGATTTTATTATTGCTGATATTCCTGGAATCATTGAAGGGGCAAGCGAAGGTGCTGGTCTTGGAACTAGATTTTTAAAACATATTTCGCGGACTGCTGGTCTTCTTTTTATGATTGATTGCAGTGATGAAAATTATCTTTCTGCATACAATCGTCTTTTGGATGAACTTAGAAAATTTGACATAAGTCTTTCAGAAAAACCAAGAATTGTTTTGTGTAATAAAATTGATCTTGATGGAGCTTTGCAGCGTGCTGAAGAACTTAAACAGAAACTTCAAAAAGAAGAACCTGAACTAAAGGTTATTGCGGTTTCTGTTGCGGCAAGAACAAATATGGATCTTGCTAAAAAAGAAATTGTTGACCTTGTTGAAAAAATGGATGCCATGAGAAGTTCAGGAAAAAATCATTCAGAAAAAAATATGGTTGAAAAATCAGCTTCTTCTGCAAAAAAATCAGCTTTTATGGCGGAGCGTTCAGTTGATGATTCTATGGAAATTCAATTTCCAGGCTCAGAAAACTAAAGTTTTTAAGATGGATAAAATCTTATGAAAATTGCAGTTCTTGGAGGCAGTTTTAATCCCGTTCATATTGGTCATCTTGCTCTTGCTGATGATGTTTGCGTGAGTTTGGGTTACGATAAAGTTATTTTTGTTCCCTCGTTTAAATCTCCGCACAAAGAAATGAACGGCGATATTTGTGCTTTAGATCGATTAAAAATGCTAAAGATTGCCTGTGCAAAAGATTCACGTTTTGAAGTTGATGACTGCGAAATAAGACGTGGTGGAATTTCTTATACAATCGAGACTTTAAAATATCTTGAAAAAAAATATGAGAAGTTTCTTGAAAAAAAAATCGCCCTCATTTTAGGAAGTGATCTTTTTTCTGGCTTTCATCTGTGGAAAAATGCCTCTGAAATTTCTGAAAATTACGATTTGATTCTTGCACGACGTCCAGAATCTCCTTTAAATTCAAAGTTCAATTCGGTTTCAAATAAGGCTAGCGGTAACTATGCAAATCTTTCAAATAATGACGGAAATTTTGACGTAAAAACCGAAAAACTTTTTAAGAGTGCACTTTATCTTGAAAATCCGCTTGTTCAGATAAGTTCAACAGAAATTCGCGGAAGAATATGCAATGGTCTGTCTTTTAAATATCTTGTTCCACAGGAAGTTTTTAAGTATATTAAAAACAAGGGCTTGTATGGAAACTGAAATTTTTTGTGCTCATGATGCAGATTTTTCTGAACAGATTGAAATTAAAACTGAATATATGGAACTTGCAGAAAAAATCCGCAGGACTGTAAAAAAATCTGTTAAAAAAAAGCGATATGAGCATTCTCTTCGTGTGGCTGAAACTTCCTGCCATATGTGCAAAATTTATTCCTGTGATGTGACGAAGGGCTTTATTGCGGGGCTTTCGCATGATATGTGCAAAGATTTGGACGATGACGAAATGATAAAACTTGCATCCCGCGACGGAAATGAAATTTCAGATTTAGAATTGAAAAAGCCGTCTTTGCTTCACGGAAGAGCTGCTGCAGTAAAGTTAAAAGAAGATTTTTTTGTGAAAGATAAAGATATCTTGCAGGCTGTTGCACTTCATACTCTTGGCGGAGAAAAAATGTGCAATCTTGCAAAAATTGTTTTTTCTGCTGATAAAATTGAGCCGGGAAGACCTCAGTCCTCAAAGGAATACAGAAATGCTCTTTTTAAGAAAAGTTTGGACGGACTTTGCGCTGCGGTGCTTGAAGAAGAATTTGAGTATTTGAGGTCAAAGGAAAAGGAGCCTTCGTCGCAGAGTCTTGCCTTTTATAATAGTTTGAAAAAATGACTTTTTCGGGGCAAAAATCATAAATTTTGGCTAAAAAAAATAGTTTGATGAAATTTGAAATTTAAAAAATACGGGAAACATTAAATGAAATTTTCTAAGGTAAATAAAAGCGCAATATTCTTAGGTTTGATTTTTTTGATTGTGCTTGGTGTAGGACTTTTTATATTTTCATCTTTAAAAGTCGATCCTGTAAAAGACAAAATGAAAAATGATCCTGTCCTAAAAGTTCTTTTTGTTGTTCACGATGATGACGGAAATTGTCTTTCAACAGATATTTTTATGTATAATTCGGCAACATCAAAATCTGCTGTTTTTAATATTTTAGGAAATACAGGCAGTATTTTCCGTTCGATTGGTCGTGTTGACAGAATCGATGCGATTTATCGTGAAAAAGGAATTAATGTTTACAGAAACGAAATTGAAGATCTTGTTGATCAGAATATTCCTTTTTCAGTAGAAATTTCTTTAAAGCAGCTTGGAATTCTTACAGATTTGCTTGGTGGCTTAAAAGTTTTTGTTCCATCACCTGTTGATTATGAAAATTCTGATGGAAAAAGATGGCTTTTGCCAAGCGGCGCCGTAACTCTCGATGGAGATAAAATTCAAACTTTTTTGGAATATTCACTGCCAGACGAAAATTCCGGCGACGTAGATGATCGCCGGCAGAATGTTTTGATCGCACTTTTTACTGGAATCAAGGAAAATAAAAAAAATGTTTTCAAAAAAAATAATTTTTCTTATTTTGCTTCTCAATTTGATGCCAATGTTGATGACGATGGTCTTAAAAAAATTCTTTCAAGTATCACTGATTCTGAAACAGATCGTCTTGTTCCTACAGCAATTACTGGAAATATCCGTGTTGTTGACGGAAAAAGTCTTTTGTTTCCATATTATAATGGTCAGCTTATAAAAGAAGTTGTGGAGCAGTCGATTGCAACACTTGTGTCAGATGATTCTACAATGCAAAACGGAGTTTACGTGCTTGAAATTCTGAATGGAACTTTAGAGCGTGGACTTGCGAGAAATACATCATTTTTGCTTCAAAGCGCAGGCTATAAGGTTCTTGAAGCTGCAAATGCCGATAGAAGCGATTATGAGCACACAGTTATTATAAATCACAATGCAAATTCTCAAGCTGTACAGGTTCTTGCTGACTTTATCCGCTGCAAAAACATTCGAAATCAGGAATATGATCCTGAAGATTACGAAAATAGCAATGTTGCCCGTGCTGATTTTACTATTATTTTAGGAAAGGATTTTGACGGAAGAAGAGTTGTTGGCGGTTATCAGCCTTCACCTGAAGAACTTGAGACTGAAAATGAAGAGCTTTCTTATGAAGCAGAATATAAGAATTTTGAATAAAAGAGTTTCTTAGATAGAAAATTCTATAAAAATTCGCAATGTTTTGAAATTTAAAATATTTTGAATAAAAAATCTGAAATTCTTGAATTTTGGAAATCAAAAAAAATAATTTTGAGGGAAATTATGGCAAAAACTGAACAGGAAAAGGCTTTTGAAATTGCAAAACTTTTGGAAGATGGAAAGGCTCAGAATATAAAGGTTCTTGATATTTCTGAACTTAACAGTTGGACTGACTATTTTGTAATTGCGACTGTAACAAGTGCTTCGCAAAGTCAGGGATTTTATAAACTTGTAAAAGATTATGTAAAGGAAAATGACATGCAAATTCATCTTACTCACCAAAAAAGTGCTCAGGGAGATGACTGGAATTTAATTGATATTGGAACAGTTGTTGTTCATTTGATGAGTAGTGAAGCAAGAGATTTTTATGAACTTGAAAAACTTTGGCATGCCGGAAAGGTTTTAAAATAGTTCAGACTAAAAAAAAGACTTTCTGAGGTTTACAAAAAATTCAGAAAGTCTTATAAAATTTTACATTAAAAAAAATCACAGTTTCTTATTTATGGAAGGTCTGCTGGATCTGAATCGTCTTCAATTTTTTCTTCATCATCGTAAAAATTGTCGTCAAAGCCATGTCTTCGGTTGTCGTAGCCGTCTTCTGGTTCCTGGTCATCAAACGGTTCATCATAATCATCGTCTGATTCATCATTGATGGCATCTTCGAAGTCATCATTAAAATTTTCATTGAAGTCATCATCTTCAAAGTCATCATAATCACTGTCAGAATTCAAGTCATCCGAATAATCATCATCATATCCAAAAGCTGCTGATAATGAAAAATCGTCTTGGTCATCTTCGCTAAACATGGAATCCCCTTATCGATAAAAACCGACATAAAAAACTATAAATGAGAGAGTTTTTATTGTCAATTGTTTTTGAATGCAAATTTTTTCAAACGCGGTTTATTCTTCAAAATTTTCTGATTTTGTTTTCCAAAATCAAAGGTTTTATATTGACACTGAATTAAAATCTGCATAGAATACGATCCGTATGTTAGAAAACGTAAGTTTGCTTGCTCCGGCGAAGATCAATCTTGGTTTAAAGCTGGGAAAAAAGCGAAGTGATGGTTTTCATAGTATTGCAAGTATTTTTTCAACAGTTAATCTTTTTGATGAACTTTCAGTAAGTTTAACGGAAAATGGTTTTCCAGTAAAAAAAAATACGTGCAGGATTCTTTGCAAAAGTGAACTTCAGACTGAATTTATTCTTCCTGAAGAAAATACTTTTACTAAGGCATACAAAGCTTTCTGCGTGCTTACCGGGATTGATGAAGGTGTTTCTGTCTTACTAAAAAAACGGATTCCTTCCGGAGGTGGATTGGGAGGCGGCTCAAGTGATGCTTCTTCTTTTATCCAATCTTTAAATCTTTTGTTTTGTACTCAGTTATCTGAATCTTCGCAAATGAAGCTTGCGGGACTTGTTGGCAGCGACTGTTATTTTTTTACAAAGGCACTTTGTTCTGGCAAAGAAAGTCCTAAAGAAAAATATTTGGCGTTTGTTACAGGCAGAGGTGAAAATGTTTCTGAAATTTCTTCCAGAAATGATTTTTTTGTTCTGCTTTTGTTTTCCGGGGTTTCAGTTTCGACAAAAATAGCTTATAATTTAGCAGATAAGTTTTATTCTTTTAATTCTGTTTCTATTGCTGACGTTTCTGCTGCGAATGACTTGGCTGATAAGAGCGAGTTTTTTAAGAATATATATAAAATGCCTGTTAAAAATTGGAAACAATTGGGACTTGTAAATGATTTTACAAAACCTGTGGCAGACGCTTATCCGAAGATAAAAGAGGCTCTTTGTGCGATGGAAAGTGCTGGAGCAGATTTTGTTGATATGTCAGGTTCTGGTTCTACGATATATGGAATATTTGAAGATCGGAATGATGCAGAAAATGCAAGAAACTTCTTGATGAAGGACTGGCAGGTGGTACTTGTTTAATTTTGCTAAAAATGCAAATAATTAAGTATTCTAAATCTAGCTTTTTGGAGGAACATCTATGCAGATTAGTGAAGTTAGAATTCGCAAGGTTGAGGGTGACGGAAAGCTTAAGGCTTATGTTACAGTTACATTTGACAATTGTTTTGTTGTTCATAATGTAAAGATTATTGAAGGAAAAACTGGGCTTTTTATTGCTATGCCAAGCCGTAAAACTGCTAATGGTGAATACAAGGATGTTGCTCATCCAATTAGTCCAGAATTCAGAAATGAAATTCAGAATAAAATTCTGGAAGAGTATAATGCCGGACATATTGAAGAAAGTCCTTATAACGGAGAAGACTGATCTTTTAATTTGTTTTTTATGGATATAAAGCATACTGAATTGTAAAGGTGTGCTTTTATATAATTTGGGGCGTCGTCAAGTGGTAAGACAACGGCTTTTGGTGCCGTCATTCCGCTGGTTCGAATCCAGCCGTCCCAGTACTGTTTAGGCGGATTATATCTGCTTAGAAGTTAAATATAACTTTGTTAATATTTTTTGAGGGAGTTCTAGAAATGGAACAGTTTGTAATCAATGCAAATACTCGTAAGGAAGCAGGAAAGAGTATTTCTAAAAAACTTCGTACAGAAGGTCGTATTCCTGCTGTTGCTTACAATGAAAAGGGCGAATCTGTTATGCTCGATGTTGATGCTGCAGAATTTTCTAAAGCCTGGAGATCAAGTACAAAAACAACTCTTATCAATTTGAAAATTGATGGAAAAGATAATCAGGCGTATATTAAAGACACAGAATATGATATTAAAACTGATAAAAATCTTCACGCTGATTTTTATATTGTAAGTGGAACAAAGCCAATTACAGCTGTTCTTAAGATACATTATCTTGGAACTCCAGCAGGAGTTTTGAAAGGTGGATTTATGGTAAAACATATTCCTGATGTAAAGCTTAAGGCTCTTCCTCAGAATATGCCACAATCAGTTTCTGCTGATGTTTCTAAACTTGAAATCGGCGGAAAATTCTTGGTTTCTGATCTTAATCTTGGTGATAAGGTTACTGTTCTTACAAAATCTACAGCATTGATTGTTTCAATTGCACCGCCAAAAAAATAATCAATTAAAGCCATGTTCATTTTCTAGAATTTGTTTTAGAAATGTGGGGCTTTTGTTTTAAGTTGTTATATGCGTTCGTTGAAAAAAAACTGCGGGCGCGTCTTCTTAAAGTGTCGTGATTTTGAATTTTTTATTGCTGAATTTTGCTTTATTTGTCTGGCATTTGTTCAGTAAGAAAATAAAAAATCTTAAGTTGCGATATCTTATGAGAACAGCATATTTTGTAATTTAGCAAAAAATTTGCTGATTTTGAGGCTCTCTGTTTTTCAGGGGGCTTTTTTATTTGTCATAATTCGGCAAAATGGAAAACTTTGAATTTGAGCAGAAAATAAAAGATTCTCTTCTTGAATGCGGATTAAAAATTGATATTCCGCTTTGTATTGGTGCTGCTGTAAGTGGCGGTGCGGATTCAATCAGTTTGGTAAATGCACTTTGTAATATTGTAAAAGCAGAGCCTTTTTGGAAATTAAAAGTTCTTACGGTAAATCACAATATTAGAAGTGAGAAAGAAAGTGGCGGAGATGCAGGTTTTGTAGAAGATTTTTGCCGGAAACTTGGTGTAAAGTGCACTAGATTCAATCTTGAAAAAGGAAGCGTTTTTGAAACTGCAAAAGAGAAAAAATGCGGAGTTGAAAGTGCTGCAAGAGATTTACGCTATGAATGTTTTGAAAAATTTATTCAGAATGAAAAAATTGATTTTTTATGTCTTGCTCACAATAAAAA
>CAVCIJ010000025.1:0-3983 GCA_963601995.1 bacterium
CCAGAACACTTTTTTTCCATAAGTCCAGTTTGCGGTCTGTCGCTTTTTTTATCAAGGGCAATGTCAAAGTCCAAAGAAGGTGCCCCGCTGAATCTGCCGCTTTCGCACACAACAATCTGCTCTTTCTTCATTCCAGGATATTTTTCCTGAAAAGGCTGAACATAAGCAGAATTGAGTCCAGTTCCAAGAATAAATCCTATGTAAGATGAATATTTTTTGCCTTTTTTTGAATCTGCAGCACCCGCAAGAAGACTTGCAACAGAATCATTTAACATTGTAACTTTTAAATCATTTTTCCAGCCGTGCTCTTTCAGTGAAGATAAAAGTTCCCTGCCAAGATAAGAACCCACAACTTCCGAAGCCTTAACTTCTTTTCCAAAGGCACTTAAAATTCCGTCACCGTCCTCAGTAATTTCCATTGGATAAGAAAAACAGAATCCGATTTTTGAAGCTTTATCCTTTAAATGCTCAATATTTGCTGCAAGCTGATCAAAAAATTCTTTTTTAGAAAATTCTCTTTCGGTTCCAGGCATTTTTGTTTTTTGCAGGCAGGAAATTGAAGGAACAGAATTTTCATCAAAAGTCACAAGACAGGAGCGGAAATTTGTTCCGCCGGCATCTATTACAATTACGCTTTCGCCAGTAATTTTTTCTTTTGGCGGATTTGCATGAGTTAAAATCATGTCCTGAGAAGAAGACTTTCTCATAAGTCCGTTTTCCATATCAGACATTAGTTTTTCCGCAGTCTGATTGATGTATGAAAGCGGATCAAAAATATTTTCATAACCATGTCTTTTAAAAAATTCATAAATTTCCGAATTCATAGATTTGCCCCTTTTTCCCTCCATTTTAGCAAAATAATCTGACTAAAGCAATTTTTTTTTAATGGACTAAAATTTCGGCAAAGTGAAAAATATCAGTTTTTTTTTGCATATTTTTTATGTGCAGACAGGGAGACTTTTTGTAAAGAAAAGAATTTTCTGTTCACAACGAAATACTTGTTACTGATAAATTTATTGTTAAGAAAAAAATTTTGTCAGTAAAACGCACCGCTGTGTTAAAAGAAGATTTATCAGCAGCACGCACGGACTTGTTATGTCGAATACGTTTTGTTAAGAAAAAATCTTCTGTCAGCAAAAAAAATATCGGCAACACGCTGCCTGTGTTTACAAGAAGATTTTTTGTTAACAAGAAAAATTTCGCTTAACAAAAAAAATTTCCTCTAAAATAAAAAAATCTTCATCTCAGCAAACAAAAAAAATCTTAAATTCTATTGAAAATCACAATAACGAAAACTAAAATGCTTTAACTTATGCTTGAAGACAAATTAAAAAGTGAATTGAATCCAGAACAGTATCGTGCTGTAACAACGATTGACGGTCCGATTTTGATTATTGCAGGTGCCGGCAGCGGAAAAACACGCGTTATTACGTACAGAATCGCTAATATGCTTGAAAAGGGAATTCCTCAAAGTCAGATTCTGTCACTTACTTTTACAAATAAAGCCGCAAAGGAAATGGAAGAACGCATAAAGTCTCTTACCGGCAAAAAACTTCAGAATCTTACGGTAAGCACTTTTCATGCCTTTGGAGTACGGATTTTAAGGCAGGAAATTGAAAGACTCGGCTACAGGCAGAATTTCAGCATTTACGACGAAACTGACAGAAAAGCTCTTATTAAGGAAACAGGAGCAGAACTTCGCTATTCTGCAGACGCAATGGATTTGTACGCAATTGGTCAGCTTTTCAGCGACATAAAAACTGGAAGAAAAAACTGGACTTCTGGAAAAGATATGTATAAAGAACTCTACGAAGGATATCAGAGCGGACTAAAACTTTACAACGCAGTAGATTTTGATGATTTGATTACGCTCCCAATCAAGCTTTTTAGGGAAAATCCTGATATTCTTGCAAGATATAAAGAACACTACAAGTACATAATGGTTGATGAATTTCAAGATACAAGTCATCAGCAGTATGAGTTTATGAAGCTTCTTGCTGACAAAAACGTGGCTATTGTAGGAGATGATGATCAGAGCATTTACAGCTGGAGAGGCGCTGATTTTGAAAATATTGAAAATTTTGAAAAAGACTTTCCTGATGTAAAGGAAATCCGGCTTGAACAAAATTATCGCTCTACGGGAACAATTCTTGCTGCAGCAAACGGCGTAATAAAAAACAATGCAAACCGTAAAGACAAGGAACTTTGGAGCGGAAACGGAGAAGGCAAACCAATTGAAATTTATATGCCAGAAAATGAAGCTGCCGAAGCAGACTACATTGCCGAAGGAATTTTAAGAATCTGCACAGAAGAAAAGCGCAATTATGATGAATTCGGAGTTTTGATGAGGGCAAATACACAAAGCCGCGCTATTGAAGAAGCGTTTCTAGAAAATAACATTCCATACACAATGAGCGGTGGAACAAGTTTTTTTGAAAGAAAAGAAATCAAAGACATAATAAGTTATCTGCGAGTCATTTCAAATCACGATGACGACATAAATCTTCTTCGCATTATAAATACTCCCCGACGGGGAATTGGAAGAACAACAATACAGTCAATAAGCGACGTTGCAAAAACAATGGAATATTCGCTTTGGGACGCAATTAAGGCGATTCTTGAATCCAGCGAAAAAGAATGTCCTGTAAGTGAAAAAACACGTGCTGATTTAAGCGATTTTGTTTTGCTGATTGAAAACTGCAAATCTATGCTGAGTGGAAAAGGTCTGAGCAAAAAAGTGAGGACTATGGTTGAAGATATTCACTACTACGACTTTTTAATTACTGAAAATCCAAAAAGTGAAAAAGCAGCACGATTTAAAATGCGGAATATTGAAAGTCTTATAAAAAGTATGGAACAGTGGGAAAATAATCCGCAGTACGATGACACAAGCCTTTACGCTTATTTAAACAGAATAACGCTTCTTTCACGAGATTTGGACGACGAAGAAGGAAACAAGGGAAAGGTCAATTTAATGACAGTTCATGCAAGTAAGGGGCTGGAATTTCCCGTAGTTTTTATTGCCGGTGCAGAAGAAGGACTTATGCCGCACGCAAGAGCCGTTGAAGAAGGCGGAGAAAATGCCATTGAAGAAGAGAGACGGCTTTTTTACGTTGCTGTAACGAGGGCACAAAAAAGACTTTTTATTTCAGCATGCAAAACAAGACGAAAAATGAATTCTTCAAATGAATGTGAACCAAGCAGATTTTTAGATGAAATTCCGCCACACTTAGTAAAGTATTCAGAACCATCAAAAGAGCTTGCTGCCGAAGATGCACACGAACTTCTTCAGAATATGCTCAAAAACTTTGCAAAGCCGCGCGTTCCAAAACTTTAGTTTTACCTCATTTTTAATTGAAGATTTTGCAAATTTTGCATTTTATGATAGAATAAATCCGCTTGTAAAAATAAAAAGCATCAGGAAGCCAAAAAATTCTGGAGAAAACAAAATGAAAATAAAAAGTATATTTTTATACTGCACTGTCATCGCTTTATGTACAAGTTTTTTTTCGTGCGTTTCAACAAAAAACACTCAGTCAGTTCAGCTAGATTATCCAGTTCCTCCGCTTTTAACAGAAATTCCTGTAATTTCCTATGTTGATCCAGGAATAAAATATGAATTTGAAGGAATGTACCTGCACAATTTTCTTGTTATGTTCGATGAAAGTGCAAGCGGAAAATACTGCACAAGGCTTCTTGACGAAGGTTCATCAGCTCAGGTAAAAATTCATTTTCCCGAAGGAACATACGAATGTCTTGTAAGGGAAAAAGCATACGACACAGACCATTCAGCATTTTATGTTTACATTGACGAAATGCCTTACAGAGTATATCCGAGCAATCCTCCGCTTGGCGACTGGGAACTTACTACAAGAACGCCAATCTATTTTACAATTGATGAACCTAGAACTCTGTTAATCACAGTTCAGGCAAATTCGCAAAAAAAAATTGGCGGAACAGGAATGAATCTTGACTTTATTCAG
>CAVCIJ010000026.1:0-5873 GCA_963601995.1 bacterium
TTCGGGTAAGAGATGCTGAACTAAATTCAGCATGACAGTGATTGTCATCCCGAACTCGTTTCGGGATCTCGTTGTAAAATGAACCCTGAAATGAATTCAGGGCGACAGGCTGGCAAATGTACCTTTTTGTCATCCCGAACTCGTTTCGGGATCTGTAGTAAAATAGATGCTGAAACAAGTTCAGCATGACAGTGGGTAAGTTCAGCATGACAGTGGGTAAATTCAGTATGACAGTGGGTAAAATCAGTATGTCATCCGCTTAAAATGTGGTAAAATAAGACGTGGAGGAGAAAAACGGTGCCTTGTATTTCAAGTTTTTATGGACTTTTGATTTATATGTATGGTGATGATCACAATCCACCACATTTTCATGTAAATTATGGGGGAAAATGGTCTGTTTTTGATTTTGACGGAAATCTTACAGAAGGTGAACTTCCTGTAGCAAAACAAAAACTTGTAAGTGCCTGGGTAGAAATTCATCGTGATGAACTTATTGCAAATTGGGAACTTACAAAGAATAAAGAAGTGCCTGCTAAGATTATGCCATTACAATAGGAGTTTTATATGAATCCCGTTTGGACTGTAAAAAAAGTTGTTCCACTAAAAGACTATAAAATTCTTCTCACCTTTGAAAAAGGAATTCAGAAAATTTTTGATATGAAGCCTTATCTGGAATATTCAATGTACAAACCTCTAAAGGATATTTCGCTTTTTAATGCTGTTTCAACAAATGGGCAAACGGCTGTCTGGAATGATGATATTGATATTGCCCCAGAAACTTTGTACGAAAAAAGCATTCTGTACAAGGCTTAAAACATTTGAAAAAGAGAGCTTATGAACTTTGACTACTTAAAACAAAATGAAAAATTAAGCGAACTTTATGCGCTTTGTAACGAAACTGAAGTTTTTGCGGTAAATTATCCGGCGGTGTCGGCTCGCTCAGCACGCAATGCATTGGAATGGGTAGTCAAACTTTTTTATCAGGTTAAAAAAGGCAAGTATTCGCAAATTGCAACTCTGTTTGACCTTGTTACTTCCGCAGAATTTACCGCCTGCATGGAAGAGCCTTTGTTGAGCGCCGTTCATTTAATCCGCATTGTTGGTAACGGGGCAAGCCACGCAGAAGTTGTAACAAAAACGGAAGCACTAAAAGTTTTAGAAGCTTTGCACAATGTTGTTGGCGAAATCTTAAAGTTTTTAAAAATCATTGATTCTTATCCTGCTTTTGATAAATCCGCTGTTCCATCTTTAAGTCCTGCGGCTCCAAAGCCTGTTGTTGCAGATTCTAGCGACGCTCCTAAAAAGAAATACAAAGTTGTAATCGTTAAAAAGAATTTTGAAGGCTACAAAAAGAAGATTGACTCTCAAGTTAAAATGACTTCTTCGATTGATTTTACAGAAGCTCAAACTCGTAAAATTTTTATTGATGCCGCATTAAAAGAAGCTGGCTGGAGCATTGGTCAAACTAATGGCGTAATAAAAGCTGGAACTGCAAGCATAGAAATTCCTGTAAAAGGAATGCCTACTGCAAGCGGACAAGGTTTTGCTGATTATGTTCTTTTTGGTGATGACGGAAAACCTTTGGCCGTGATAGAAGCAAAAAAGACTTCAAAAGATGTAGATGCTGGTTCTGTGCAGGCCCGGCTTTATGCTGACTGTCTTGAACAAATGTATAAAGTACGCCCTGTTATTTTTTATACGAACGGCTATCAGATTTACATGGTAGACGGCTCTTATCCTGCCCGCCGGGTTTTTGGTTATTACACAAAGCAGGAAATTCAGTCTTTAATCCTTAAGCGTAAACTTAACAATATAGAAGATACTCGCGTAAACACAGAAATTTCTGACCGCCCTTTTATTCAAATGGCTTGTACGGCTGTCTGTAATTCATATTCTTCAAAAAAACGCAGTGCATTAAACGTAATGGCAACAGGAACAGGCAAAACCCGCTTTGCAATTTCGCTTGTTGATATTCTTATGCGCAATAACTGGATTGAACACGTCTTGTTCCTTGCAGACCGAAAAGAACTTGTAAGCCAGGCTTTTAAGGCGTTTGAAAAACATTTGCCGGATTCTTCGCGTTGTGCAATTTATTCAGGCTCGCCGACGGAACTGGATTTAAATGCGCGCATTGTAGTTTCTACTTACCCTAGTATCCTGAATTTAATAGATGCGGATGAAAGACAGTTTGGTGTCGGGCATTTTGATTTAATTATAGTTGATGAATGTCACCGCTCTGTTTACAACAAATATCTGGCAATTTTGCGTTATTTTGATTCACTTGTTTTGGGACTTACTGCAACTCCAAAAGATCAGGTTGATGCGGACACTTACACTTTGTTTGGCGTGGATAAAAATAAGCCGACTTTTGAATATGACTACGAAACGGCGGTCCGCGAGGGATTTCTTGTTGATTATACGGTTCTGGACAAGACAACTAAACTTCTTAAAAACGGCCTTAAATATTCAGATTTGTCAGAAGAAGAAAAGAAAGAATACGAAGATGAATTTTGTGAAGACGGAATAACGCCTCCAGTTATTCCTCATGATGAGTTTTACAGAAGAATTATAAATCTTCCAACAATCGATCTTGTTTTAACCTCTCTTATGAATGAAGGCCTAAAAACAAAAGGCGGTGAAGAACTTGGAAAGACAATTCTTTTTGCGGTTGACCACGAACATGCTGTAAAAATTGTGGAAAGATTTTATGAGCTTTATCCGGAAAAAGGCGACACCTACTGTCAGCTTATTGATTATTCTGTCAATTATGTTTCAACTGTTATTGAAGACTTTAAAGTTCCTTCAAAAGAGCCTGTAATTGCCGTAAGCGTTGATATGCTAGACACAGGAGTTGATGTTCCTGAAGTTTTAAATCTTGTTTTTTTTAAGCGGATTATGTCGCCTGTAAAATTCTGGCAGATGATTGGCAGGGGAACTCGCGTGTGTAAGGATTTTTCCGTATTTTCTCCAGATTCTTCAACTTTTGGCCCGCAAAAAGAAGGTGCACAAAACGGAACTTTTGAATGTAAAGATTATGATTGCAAGCAGGGATTTTTTATTTTTGATTTTTGTGACAATTTTTCTTTTTTTAATATGAATCCCAAAGGAATTGTTCCAAAACATTCACTTTCAATTACAGAGCGTATTTTTAATTTAAAGCTTGATATGGTTTCGGCCTTGCAGGGAATTGAACATCAGGAAAATCCGGATCACAAGAAATATTATGACAAATGGCGAAAAGAATTGTGTTCTTGTGTAAAAGGACTTAACCGCCATCTTGTTAATGTAAACTGGGAAATTGCCTATGTGGATAAATATTCAAAAGAAAGCGAATGGGACGATTTGCACAAAATTAAAGTAGGACAGATTAAATCTCAGATTACATACCTTATTGAACCAACAAAAGAAGATATTCATGCAAAAACATTTGATGCCTGGCTTTTTAATATGGAATTAGCCGAAATTATTGGCGAAAAAGACTATACCAAGGCAATCGAAAAAGTAACTACTGCATGTTATGAACTTTTGAACAAGCCAAAAATTCCTCAGATTGAAGCAAAGGTCGAAAGCATTAAAAAAATCTGTACAAATGAATTCTGGCAGGACAGAACGCTTGAAAAGCTGGAATTTGTCAGAACTGAAATGCGAGACCTAATGAAATTTCTTGAAGAAGAAGCCGCTCCTATTAAAATTACTAATTTTGATGATGAACTTACGGATAAGACAAATCCTGGAGTGCATGCAGTTCCAAAAATTAAAAACTACAAGCAGCGTGTAATTGAATATCTGGAAGAAAATGCAGATTCGGAAGTAATCCATAAAATCAAAAATATCATTCCGATCACAGAAAATGATGTTGATAAGCTTGAACATATTCTTTGCGAAGAACTTGGCTCAAAAGAAGAGTATGAAGCTCTGTCAAAAGGCGCTCCTTTAGCCGTATTTGTCAGAAAAATCGTCGGTCTTGATGTAGAAGCTGTAAACAAAGTCTTTAGCGAGTATCTTTCAAAATACAATTTTAATCCTGCCCAGGAAGAATTTTTACATCAGATTGTTACTTATGTTCTGCAAAATGGCGACATTCTGCCAAACAACCTGTTTGAAAACGCGCCGTTTACAAATTTGGACTACACAGAAATATTTGATGACAACGCCGACGCCGTATTTGAATTGATTGATGTTCTGCATGGAGCAATTGCAGCGTAAGAAATAAATAATTTTGTCAACTTTTGTAAAAGTTACCATCTTCTTTATATCAAGAACAAAAGATAAAGGAGATTTGGTATGAAGTATTTTATGGTAACTGCAAAACTTGGACATGTTGGAAAAAATAACTACTACAAAGGTACATTATTCTTTAAGGCAGAAAATGCAAAACAGGCAGCAAAACAAGCCCGAGAATGCCCGCGTGTAAAACATGATCAGAAAGATGCAATTCTTTCTGTGACAGAAATAGACAGCATTATTTTTGAAGCTGGAAGGGAATTTAATCATTCGATTCATTACTACACATGCGAAAGTATGCAGGAGCAAAGGATGTATTTCTCTGAAATTGAAAATAATATCTTCGTTGAAGAAAGAATCTTCGATGAACCAAGGAAAAACTCGAAAAGACATTCTTTGAGAGCAACTTTCAATATGGATCCAAATTATGAGTCCTATAAAAAAAATAAATACATAGACTACTATGCAGCTTAAGGAGCTAAGTAATATGAAAAAGACAGTTTTTGTTACTTTAATGATGGCGGATAATATACACAAAAGACATTTTCCAGTAGATAGAAACTCTTTTATTGAATATTCAGGAGAATGTTACTACGCAATTAATGCTGTTCTTGCTCAGACTATGACTGCTGACGATGAAATAAAAGTTATTTTGATTCAGACAAAAGGTGGAGATGACGCTGGTTCTAAAAATGCAACATTATTTATGGATGAACTTAATTCATTAAATAAATGTGGCGCTTCCATCAAATATGAAGTTATTCCATCAAATTTCGTTGAAACAAAAGAAAAATTCAAAGATTTGTACAAAAGTTTAATCAAAAATCTCGAATATGAATCTGAGCTTTATGCAGATGTAACTTTTGGACCAAAATCATTGCCACTTATGATATTTGCAGCTATGCAGTTTGGTGAAAAATTCTTTGATTGTTCAATTGGAAATGTAATTTATCTAAAAGCTGAATTCAAAAACAATCAGTTCGTAGAAGGTTCTCAGATGATTTACGATTACACACCTTTGTATATGCTTAATAGTTTTACAAATACCATTGAATGTTCATCTGGGGAAAAGGCAATTGCTGCTGTAGAAGCGTTATTTGAGAACTAATAGATGGCAAAAATATTAGAGTTTGAAGAAATTGATAACTTATTTCTAAAATACAAAGAAGCCTCAACTAAAGCGAATACAGAGAAATACATAGAGAAGGTAAAGAACGATATTGTAAGTGCTTTATGGAATAATCTGTGCACAAAAAAGAAGATTGTAGAATTGCTCACAGAAAATGCGGATATAATGGTAAAAACGACAATCTATTGTATTAAAAAGTATTCAGAATACGGTAATTATGAAGGATTTTCTGCATATACTACAAAAGCTATAAAAAATAAGCTTTCAACAACTGTAATCGATTCCAGTTTTCAGGAATCTACGGGTGGTATGCATATCTCTGATAATTTTAAGAAGATACAGAATTCCTTAAAAAGATTATACAAATCATTTTCCTCCTTAAGGAAAAGCAATACCTCAGAAGAAGAATTAAATAATTGTTTTGTTGAATATGCTTCAAAGTATTTAAATATTGAAAAGTATGTAGTTATAGATTTCTTAAATCCAAAGAAAGCCACAAGAATAGAGAAAAACAATTCCG
>CAVCIJ010000027.1:0-6476 GCA_963601995.1 bacterium
ATGTTCCTTAGCTTCAATTGCCTGGTGAAGTCCATCTCCGTATCTTCTTCCTTCAAGAATACGTCCTGTAAATTCATCAACAATCTGAATCTGACCTTCTTTTACAACGTAGTCAACATCTTCGTGGTAAAGAACGTGAGCACGGATTGCCTGTGTAAAATAGTGAACATATTCAAAATTCTGTTCGTCAAAAACAGAAGAATCTGCTGTAATAAGATTGTGTGCGTGAAGAACATCGTTGATTTTATTCATTCCTTTGTCTGTAAAAGAAATGCGCTTGCCTTTTTCATCGATTTTATAGTCGCCTTTCAGTGCAGCCCTCTGTTCCGGAGTTAAATCAACTTCCTCATAATAATCTTTTGTTTTTGGATCTTTTTCGGCTTCTTCAAACTGTGATACATATTTGTCAACTTCATGGTACTTATAGGTGTCGTCTTCGCCTTGTCCTGAAATAATAAGCGGAGTTCTTGCTTCATCAATCAAAATTGAGTCAATTTCGTCAACAATACAGAAATTAAATCCTCTTTGAACCTTGCGCTTTGGATCAATCTGCATATTGTCGCGCAGATAGTCAAAGCCAAATTCATTGTTTGTTCCATAAGTAAGATCGCAGCTGTAGGCATCGCGACGGGCGTCATTATCCATATTGCTAAGAATGCAGCCTACGCTCTGACCTAAAAATTTGTAAACTCTTCCCATCCACTGACTGTCGCGTTCTGCAAGATAGTCGTTTACTGTAACGATGTGAACGCCTTTTCCCGAAAGAGAATTCAAATAGGCGGCACAAACGCACATAAGGGTTTTACCTTCTCCAGTTTTCATTTCTGTGATTCTGCCGGAATTCAATACAAGAGAACCCATAAGCTGGCATGGATAAGCCCGCTCTCCAAGCACACGGAACGCCGCTTCTCTGGCAAGTGCAAATGCTTCTACAAGAATATCGTCAAGAGTTTCGCCCTTGCTAAGCCGCTCTTTAAATGCCTTTGTCTGTTCAGGAAATTGTTCGTCTGAAAATGACTTTGCCCACGATTCTTTTGCTTCAATTTGGGCAACAACTGGCTTTAAAGCCTTTACATCACGGTCATTCTGCGAACCAAAAATAAGTGTAAAAAATTTGTCAAACATAATGCCTACAATAATACTTAAATCTTTTCTAAAAGTCCACACGAAGATATTTTTACTTTTAGATTTGACATAGAGAAATTTTCGCTTTTTTAAAAATCTTCATAATTGACAGCTATCGTTTATTATTCTATTTTTTTTATTATGAATTGCACATTTAAAATCAAGATTTTAAAAAAAATACATAAAATTTTCCTCTTTTCATCTGCTGCATTTTCTTCGCTTTTTTATTTTTCCTGCTCAAAAAACAGAATAGTTTCAACTGTTGAAAATGAAAATCTTTTTGAACTCAAATATGGCAATTTTGAAGATGAACTTAATATTTTTGATTTGTCGGGTGTAGGCTCAATAAATACAAAACTTGCAATGAAAGATGGATTTTTTTACATTGCAAACGGTGAATCAAAGAAAATTATGGAAATGAACAGCTACGGCGATTTACTTACAATTTTTTACAATGATGAAACAAATCCCTGTCCGTCATTTGCATCTTCTAGCGAAACTGCCGGCGCAACTAGAAAAGCCGTATCCTATCCGTTCAATAAAATCAGCAATATCTGCGTTGATAGCGAAAAAAAACTCTATGTTGTAGAAAAACTTCCGTCTGAGCGGCAGGAATATGATGAAGTTAGAAAGAGTGCCTTGAGCAACATTGTGCTTCGTTTTGATGAAAATTCAAATTTTATTGATTATCTTGGGCAGGAAGGTTCGGGCGGAACTCCATTTCCTTTTATTCAAAATATTTTTGCAACAGGTCGCGGTGAACTTGTTGTTGTCTGCCTTACTGGAAACGGGTATCAGGTATTCTGGTTTTCAAAAAACGGTTCTCTTATTTACAAAATGCCTATCGAAAAACGCAATGTTCCAAATCCATTGGAAGGCGAAAGAGGAGACAGTTTTTATTCAGTTGATACAATTATTCCAGATAACAAAGTTCGCTGTCTTTATTTAAAAGTTGATTATTTTTCAAGTTATGTTGATGAGTCGAGCATGGTTCAGTCTGGAATTGACTATGTTGCAACCTATATTTATCCGCTGGATATTGAAACTGGTGTTTATTCAGATCCGCTTTTAATTCCGGCATATCAGGAAGAAATTGAAGAGGGCTTTGCAAAAACTTACTACAATATTCCTTACGATTTTATGGGCGTTACGGACAGCAACTGGTTTTTCTTTATGGTAAGCACAGAAGACGGATTTAATGTGCAGATGGTTCAGAGTGACGGTTCTAAAATCTTAAACAGAAAACTAAGATTGAATCACGAGGAATATCTTTACTACACATTCAGCCTTGATAATTCAGGAATTATTTCACTTCTTGCGGCAAAAAATTCTCTTGCCCGGGTGAGCTGGTGGCGCACGGATTCTTTGATTCAAGCAGTAATCAAAAACTGAAATTTTTAAGATTAGCTTTTAAGTTTTGTACTGCAGGTTTTTATTGGAGTAAAAATGGTTTTTCTAGATTCTGAAAATGACGGACATGAAGATGATGAAGAAAATCTTGTTTTTCATTACAAGCGAGGCTCTTTTAGAAATCTTGAGGACGAAAAAACACGTTCTCTTGCAACAGGCAAAATAAAAAATTCTCCAGGACTTTTTAAATCTCTTGTAAACACAAAGGGCAACAGGATGATGTTTTTTACTCTTGTTGCCGTAACAATTTTTGCGTTCCTGTGGGGAAGCTTAAATTCCCAAAAAAACAAAGCCAGTCTTGAAGGAATTTCATTTAATTTAGAAGCCTTTACTTACGGCGAAATTTCAGATTGCGTTTATTCAAGTCTTGAGTTAAAAGAATCAAAAAATTCTAAAGAAAAATTTCCAGCAACGCTTGAACTTGAATTTTATTCAGTAAATTCTGATGGGCAAATTGCTGAAAGCAAAAAGGGACTTTTTATTTTTGACAGAAAGTCCTCCCAGCGCATCAGAATGTCTTTTTCAAACTACGATATTGTCTGCGTAAAATGCAAAATAAAATCCGGCGAAAAAAGCATTGAACTTTCCTGCGGAATTGAAAAAAAGTAAATTTTTTGTGCTGACTGAAAGCTTTGTTTTTTTAAAGAAAAAATTCTCCTTTCCGATAATCAGACAAAGGTTATCTCTGTAAAAAAATTGATTTACCGTTTTTTTTAGAGTTTCCAAAAAATGCTGATTTGACTTTTATTGATTCTAATTGGCAGGGTGAAATGATTGTGAAGTGCAGCTGATTTTTTGTTGCAGGACATTCGGGAGGTTTTATGGCTCAGTTTTATTTTTTGTCGGTTTTATTTAATATTCTTGTGGGACTTGTTTTGACTTATGGAAAGGATTTAACAGAAAAAGAAGATGCAAATTTGATTTTGTCAGAAAATTCAGAAGATAAAGCAGAAGATAAAATGGAAAATGAAGAAATTTTTGAAGGCGAAGAAAATTTATCTTCTGAAATTCAGGAAAAAAATTCATCAGAAAAAAAATCTTTACAAAAAAAGCATTCAAATATTTTTAAAAATTCAGATTTTTTAAACAGCAGCACATTCCGCCTGATTTGCGGAGTTTTAAGTGCTTTTGTTGGAATTATGAAACTGCTTTCTGTTTTTAGAAATGACGTTCCTGTTGTAGGCGATTTGCTTCCTTCACTTGCCGGCATTGCGGGTGGTGCTTCACTTTTGATTGAATATTATGCTGTTCATGCAACTTCCGGAGAAGAAATTCCTGAAATGCTTAATAAAATATTTATTGGCTCAAGAAAATATATTGGAATTATTTGTCTTGCTGCGGGGCTTTTGCACTTTGTATTTCCTCAGGTTGTTTTACTGTAGAAGTCTTGGGAGTTCAGAATAAAAATGGCAAAAATTTCTATTGCGTGCATTGCGCTTTATAAAAATAAGGTTTTAATTGCTCACCGTCTTCCAAAAGGAGATATGGGAGACAGATGGGAATTTCCCGGTGGAAAAGTTGAAGACGGCGAAGATGAAAAAACTGCTTTAATCCGGGAATTTAAAGAAGAATTTGGAGTAAAAGTAAAAGCAGGCGAGTTGATTGCTCAGGGCGAATTTGAACATCGCGGAGAAAAGCGGTTTTTGCACGCATACAGAATTTTTGTGCCGCACAGAGGACTTCTTTTTAAATATACTCTCACAGAACATTCTGAATATAAGTGGGCAGGCTTTGATGAAATAAAAAATCTTAGTTTTGTGGATTCTGATCTTTTGATTTATGACAAAGTGCAGGAATACGCACAGAAAATCTGGAAGTCAAAATGAAAAAAATGATTTTTTTTATTCTGAGCCTCAATTTGATTTTTTTGCTCAGTTTAAGTTCCTGCCAAAAAAAAGATCAGATTGTGTTTAATTCCGCTGATATAATCGATATTGCGCCTGATTTACAGTGGGCACTTGTGATTGTTCCTTACGCGGCTTTTCGTGCTGACTGCAGTTTTTCGAGCGAAGTTTTAGGAAATGCAAGAAAGGGCGAAATTTTTATGCTTACAGGAAAGCGTACCATTCTTGAAAATGACATGGAAGATTCTGGAGAAAACAGAAAAATCGTCTGGTATCATTTTGATAAGGGCTGGCTTGACGAAAGCTTAGTAAAAATTTTCGACACAAGACTTAAGGCCGAAAGTGCAGCACGTGAAATTTAACTTTTTAAGAGAAATAAAATGAATATAATTGCGGAAATTGGAACAAGTCATTCAGGTTCTTTTGAAAAAGCAAAGGCTCTTATTGATGAGTGCAGGGAAGCTGGTGCTGATAGTGTAAAATTTCAGTGGGTTTACGCTGATGAAATTCTTCATCCAGACACAGGGTTCGTAAATCTTCCGGGCGGAAAAACTCCTCTTTACAAAAGATTTAAGGATCTTGAAGTTTCTCCTGACTTCTTTGAAAAATGCCTTGAATACACTCATTCTCTTGGAATGAAATTTGTGTGTTCTCCGTTCGGTTTGAGATCACTTGCTGAACTTGAACAGATAAAGCCTGATGCAATAAAAATTGCAAGTCCTGAAGTAAATCACATTCTGCTTTTGCAAAAAATTTCTGAACTTTACGGAAAAATTCCTTTAATTCTTTCAAGCGGTGTTTCAAAACTCGGAGACTTAGAAGAAGCTATTGAAATTTTAAGTCAGAAAAAAAATCAGGATTTGAAGGAAATAAAATCCTGCCAGAAACCTCTTACGCTTTTGCATTGCTCAACTTTTTATCCGACTCCAGAAGAAGAATATAATGTAAAATGTGTAAAAACTCTCCGCCAGATTTTTGGTGTTCCAACAGGAATTTCTGATCATTCATTGAGTCCTGTTTTAGTTCCCGTTCTTTCAACTGCAATTGGAGCCAGTGTAATCGAAAAGCATATAACTTTGAGTAAAAAAAACAGCGGGCTTGATGATCCTGTTGCATTGGAAAAAGAAGAATTTGCTTTGATGGTTCACTGCGTGCATCAAACTGAAGCTCTTATAAAAAGATTCAAAAACGATGATTTTGCAAAAAGTAATGGAAATCTTTGTAAACAGGAATTTTCTGATGAAAATGAAATTTCTGGGGAATGTTTTTACGAAATTTTTAATCAGTTAAAAGAATCGTTTAGTGAAGAAAAAATCTTAAAATGCCTTGGAAGCGGAGTTAAAAAACTTTCAAAAAGCGAAAGAGCTAATTACGGCAGAACAAACAGGTCTTTGCATTATATGCGGAATTTAAAAAAAGGCGATTTTATCCGTGAAGGCGACATTGAAATTCTGCGTACAGAAAAAATTCTTAGTCCAGGAATTCATCCCCGATATTACAAAGAAATTTTAGGCACTCAAGTTCAAAAAGATGTTGATGACGGAAGTGGCGTTCAATTTGAAGATTTCTTTGAAAAGTTGACAAAATAAAATTCTGCTATTATCGTATTGTTAGAAGAAATGCAGAAGATTAAAAGAATTTCTTCATTTCTTTGTGATTAAAAAATATGGAGAATTTTTATGAAAAAGTCATTGTTAGCAATTTTTTTCTCAGCGTTGATTTTGACTTCCTGCGGTACAACAAATTACATTGTTTCTGAATCTGCTGCAATCAAAGATTATTCTTTTGCGGCCGTAAACACAAGTTCTTTGCAGAAAAATCTAAATCCTGCTCTTTGCGGACTTGAAGTGCGCGTTTTTGATGCACTGAACAAAGCTGGATTAAAAACAATTGGAGAAAATGAACTTTCTTCTCTTTCGGAAGATGAATTGAAGGGAGCTTTTTTGGTAAACACAGGATATTCTGTGGAAGGAACTCAGGTTGTTCTTTCACTTTCATTTGTTGATTTTGTAAGCGGACGACCAATTGCAAGTGCTTATGGCAGTGGTGATATTGGACTTGGCTATGAAAAAGGCATTTTAAAAGCTGCTGAAAAAC
>CAVCIJ010000028.1:0-4730 GCA_963601995.1 bacterium
GTCAAGAGGTGAATGAAAAAGCCGCCACGTAAGAGGAATTTTTTTAGCAAAATTAAAATCCTGCATTTTAAGCTCAGGTTTATTTGTAATGAAATTTTTAAGATTGGAAAATTCCATAAGATTTTTTGCGTAAAGAAAGGCCTCTTCTTTTGGAAGCATTGTAATTGCAACTGCGGGAATTCCTGATGCAATAAAAGACGCGTTGTCACTGTAAGGAAGCGGAAGTGTAAGATATGAGTGCGGAATTGCAGCCAAAAGAATGCTCTGCGCCCGCAAAAAAAGTGAATTAAACTGACTTTTAAAATCATCCGGTGCATTTTTTGGAACTGAAGTTTTTGAAAGAACAGCAACGCTTCCTCTTCCACAGGCATCAAAAACATAAACATCGTCTTTTTTTATTCCAAGCCGCTTAAATGTGCCTGCAATAGCAAAGGCTCCCTGCTCTTTTACACCGTTTTTTCCAAGTTCCTCGCCGTCAGTAAAAATAATTCTTACGTTGTGAAATCCATCTTTTTTTTGAAGACGCACAGCCCAGTTCATTAAAATCCAGTCGGCAGCGCTGTTATCATTTGCACCTGGAGAATTTTTTACGCGATCGTGATGAGCAATAACAGTTTTTATTCTAAAAGACGGATTGTATTTTTCCATGCCAAACTGAACTAAAATATGATTTTTACCGTCAAGCACAATCCTGTTTGAACTAACTCCATTTTTCAAAAGCCATTCCTGAATAAAGGAAGCCCTGTCAGTTTCTGGAGCAATATAGGTAAAAAAGTCAGCAGGCAAAGAAATCATAGGCAAAAACTAATAACGCTCCTTGCGGTAAGAAGACGCAGACTTCTTTTTTTCCGGCGATTTTTTTTCAGCAGCACTTACGCGGATTTTTCTTCCATCGAGTTCCTTTCCGTTAAGAGAAAGAATTGCATTATCAGCACTTTTTTCATCAGCAAATTCTATAAAACCAAATCCTTTAGACTGAGAAGTATCGTTATCATAAATAATATTCACGCTAAGAATTTCGCCAAATTTTTTAAATGTTGACTCAAGCATTTCCTCGTTTGTAATGTAATTTAAATTGCCAGCATAAATTCTTTTAGACATATTTTCCCTCAAAAAAAAATCTGCAAAGCATAAAAAAAACTTTGCGCGACCATAAATTACTTTGAAAACAAAGCACTTGTCAAGAAATAGTCTGCGTGCTAAGTCTGCAAAAAAAAATAAAGTTTTAAAAATTACCTCTAAAAAAGCATTGTAAATGATTTTTTACCAGATGACCTTTATAAAAACGGTGTTATTTGAAATGTCTTTTCAGTAAAAATTTTTGAAAATCTTTTTTTATTTTAATCAATGTGTTAAAATTAACTCTATGGACAAGAAGAATTTTTATAACTTGCTAAAGTCAATTCCAAAAGCCGAGCTTCATATTCACCAGGAGGCTGTTGTAGGCAAAAAAACAATTCAAAAAGTCTACAAAAACAGCATTGGCAAAAACCTATCAGAAGAAGAATACAAGTCTCTTTTTGCATATACAGACTTAGCGGGATTTCTTGATTCCTTTATAAAAATTCAGTCTTACGTAAAAAACATAGACGATTTAGATTATTTTTTTGATGATTTTGAAACTTATCTTGAAAAAAACAATATTGTTTACTGCGAAACATTTTTCAGCGTAACTTCGCATTTAAGGAAGGGCTGGAATTTTCACGAAATGATTCAAAAGGTCAGCAGGCACATAAAAGAAATAAAACAGAGAAGCGGTCGCGTTGTAAAAATAATTATTGATGTAAGCCGATCTTTTGGTGCTCAAAACGCAATGCAGAACTTAAATTATGTTCTTGAAGAAAAAAATCCAGACATTATTGGAATCGGTCTTGGCGGCAACGAAAAAACTGGTCCCGCAAAAGATTATGCTGAAATTTTTGATAAGGCAGTAAAAAACGGACTTCATGTTGTAGCGCACGCCGGCGAAGTGTGTGGCTGGGAATCAATTTCTGATTCAATAAAATTTCTTCACGCACAAAGAATCGGGCACGGAATTACAGCAATTCAAAACAAAGAAATTATGGACGAATTAAAAAAGAGTCAGATTCCTCTTGAAATTTGCCCGACAAGCAATATTTTTACAAATGCAATTGCAGGAACTCTAAAAAATCATCCAGTAAAAGATTTCTACAAAAATGGACTTATGGTTACAATCAACACAGACGATCCAACATTTTTTAAAGTTTCGCTGATTGATGAATTCTGGAACCTTTACAAGGAACTTAAATTTTCGCTCGAAGACATAAAAATTCTTATCAAAAATGCGTTTAAGGCAAGTTTTATAAGCGAATCAAAGAAAAAATCTTACTGTGCACAGGTTGAAAAAGCCTGGAAAGACTGGTTTGATAGTCACCCTGAACTTGAGCAGAAGTAAAACCAAACTAGCCTTAAAAATCACATTTTACTGTTTTTTTACCGTAAAAGGAATTTTTGTTTCGTTTCCAAGCCAGTCCCTAAGAACTAAAGAAGCCTTTCCTGAGCGTCCTGCAGTTCTTACAAAAACACCAGCGTATCCGCCTTTAAACGAAACTGTATCAGAACCAAGAATTTCCAAAGGACCTTCAGTTTTTAATTTTACAGCCTCGCAGCAGTACGGCAGAACATTCTGATTTTCATCAACATAGCGAAGTCTTACTTCAACAGCATCATAAGATTCAGCTTCAAAAAGAACACTTCTTGAATACTTTGCTTCAATATGAAATTCATTTCCGGCAGTTTTTGTAATTGTTTTTACAATTTTTCCATTTTTGTACGCTTCAAATTTGTAAACCGGCCTTGAACCGCCCCAGCTTGCAATGTATTTAAAGTAAAGCTCTGTTATTTTTTTAAGATTTATTACTTTTAGAAGAACAAGTTTTACTGCAATTTTCTTTATTCTGAACGGAAGATTATCCTGACCATAACGTCTTACAGAACGCAAAATCAATTTTACGTCTTCGCTGTATTTTGCAGGAATTTTATCTTCGTCAACAAGCCGGTTTCCGATTGCATCAATCATATAAATTGGTCCGTGTGCAAGATACGGAAACGGAGAGTCGGCTTTTGTGTAGTCACGGATAAAAATTCCGTTTACATAAAGTTTAACTAAATCAGCATTTGTAAAAATCCAAACATCATTTAAGGAACCTGCCGGATGTTCGCCAATATCCATTGTAGAAGAAAGTTCAAGAACATTGCCTGAAATGTCGTTTTCTGCCTGAGATTCATAAACAAAGGCTGCAGGTTTAGGATTTCGGAACATGTCCATAACACCGTGATAGCAAATTCTGTCTCCACTGCCAAAATCTTTGTGCGTGTTGTAATCAAAGGCACACCAGCCCGAAGCACCGGAAATCAGCGGATCTGCAGCAACAGCATTTAAAACTGCAGCGTGGCGGACTGCGTGTTCCGTTCTGTGCTCTTCGTTATCAAAAATTTTTGTAGGAAACATATGTCCGTTGTATTCAGAAATTAAATATCCTTTATGAGTTTTTGTAACGTCTTCTTTTTTAGAAACTGGAGAATTGCTTCCTGTAAAAATAAAATCGTTGTAAGTATAAACATCTTCGAGCAGATTTGAATTTTTAAGAAATCTGACACCGCCTGTGGGTCTTGAAGGATCCAGAGTATGTGCAATTTCATTTGATTTTTTATACAAATCATCAAAATCCTGACTTTCGTTAATTCTAACGCCCCACATAAAAATACTTGGATGATTTCTGTACTGCAAAATCATTTCTTTAATATTTTCAAGGTGCTGATTCTGCCATTTCTCGTTGCCCACATTCTGCCAGCCGGGAATTTCTGTAAAAACCAAAAGTCCAAGTTCATCACATCTGTCAATGAAATGCTGACTCTGCGGATAATGAGATGTGCGCACAAAATTAAGTCCAAGTTCAAACTTTAAAATGTCAGCATCATCAATCTGTATATTTTTAGGCATTGCATAACCAACGTAAGGAAATGACTGATGGCGGTTAAGTCCGCGCAGTTTTATTTTTTTGTTATTGAGATAAAATCCGCTTTCGTCAAAACGCAAATCTCTGAATCCAAAGCGCACAACTTTTTTATCAATAGTTTTGCCCTTTGAATTTTTAAGTTCAGTAACCAGATTGTAGAGAACAGGATTTTCAAGAGTCCATGCTACAACAGGCTGAGCATCTGCGCTGGTAAGAATTTTTCTGCCACTCACTCCAGTGCTGATTACTGCGCTTGGATCAACTTCCGCACCGTTTGCATTTACAACCTGCTGTAAAATTGTGCAGTCTTCAATTCCAGATTCTGTATTAAGGGAAATTTGTGTTTCAAAATGATTTGAAGACGTTTTTATAAAAACGTCCTCGATGTAAAGCGGATTTTTTATATCAAGATAAACATCGCGGTAAATTCCGCCGTAAGTCATATAGTCAATTACATAACCAAAAGGCGGAAAATTAAGCGATTCTGAAGAGTTGACTCTGATTGCAAGAACATTTGTTTTGCCAGCCGGAGATAGAAAATCGCTGAGGTCAACACTAAAAGAAGTGTAACCGCATTTGTGTGTAAGGAGCAAAGTTCCATTCAAAAAAACCTGCGCTTCGTGAGCCGCCGCTTCCACAGTTAAAATAACTTTTTTTTCAGCCCAGTCTTCTTCGCTTAAAAATTCCCTGCGGTAAAGGGCATCTTTTTGATAAATATTTTCGCTAAAATTATTGTACGGAGTTATAGTA
>CAVCIJ010000029.1:0-2534 GCA_963601995.1 bacterium
GTTATATATTCATCAGCCCATAATGGACAGTTTACATATTTAGACTTTTCAAAACTCTTAGATTCTGCAAGTTTTTCCAGCAGCGACTGAGTAAAAGGCTTTCCATGTATATTAAGCAGTTTCTTTAGAAACTTCATAATTGAATTTTTTACAAGTCTTCCTTTTGGAAAATAAAAACCGTATTTTGCATAAAAAAACTTTCTCAAAAAACAGCAAAGTGTTCCATGAATATCAGCAAAAAGCTTGCTGTTACCCATTCCATCAAAAGGATAAACATCCACAAAAATTCCAACTTCGTACTGTATTCCTTGTAAAAACTCAAGGTGATACCTTTTGTCGCTTACCCTTGAAATAAGATATGGAACAGAAGAGTCTGTATCATTGCTTACAATAGTGTAGCAACCAGTATTGTTGTTCTTAAAATACTCAAGAAATTTTTCATAGTCATTTCTTGGCATTACAATATCTATATCATCATCCCAAGGGATCATTCCCTGATGTCTGACTGCGCCTATAAGAGAACCGTAATAAACAAAGTATTTTATATTCTGTTCTAAACAAATTTTGTCAATAAATGAAAGTTCCTGCTTTAAAACTTCGATATATTCTTTTCTTGAAACTTCCTGCATATTTACTTTCTCACATCCGTATCAAGCGGAAAATGATTATCCGTCTTGTTGCGAATTTTTTCATAGCTTTCGTAGATTTTTTTCTTTAAGTTTGTTGAACTTACTCCAGCTCCATACGGAAAATAAACAACGTCTACGCCTTGTTCTTTTAAATAGTCGTATTTTCCGGCCCAGTCGTCGCCTACAACAAAGACGTCGAAATTCAGTTTCTTTACTTTGTCGGCATGGTTCAGCGAACGCTGAGGAATTACAATATCCGGGTATTTTAGAGCTTTTACAAGCGCGATTCTCTCGTCAAAAGGCACAATCGGCGTTGACTTGTAGCTTTCTACAAGTTCATCAGTGTTCACTCCAACAATCAAAATGTCTCCAAGAGCACGGCAATATTCAAAAAGTTTAATGTGGTTTGCGTGGAGCATGTCAAAAGTTCCGCTTGTGTATACAACTGTTTTTCCTGCAATCATTTTTTTGCCTCCAATCCCATTTTTTTTAGATTAAGCCTCGTTTTTGCAAATCTTCAAAAGCACAAATTAATTTGTCAATTTCGTCATTTTTTATTGCACCGATGTGGCCTACTCTAAAAACTTTATTTGCATATTCTCCGCCGTTCGGGCAAATCCAGATTTTATATTCGTCTTTTATAATTTCAAAAATATGGTGCGCATCAACTTTTGAGTTTTCAGGGCTTAAAGCTGTTACGCAGGCAGAAGCATTTTTACCGTCAACAAACATTTCAAACGGAAGATTTTTGATTTTGTCCCTGAAATATTCGGCACGTTCTTTTGCGATTCTGTTCTGATTTTTTATTCCGCCAGTTTTTTCAATACGATTAAGTTTTTCGTTCAATGCAATCAAAGTTGCCACAGCCGGAGTAAAAGGAGTTTGCCCCCGCTCTCCGTTTTTTAAATAAAGGGGATAATTAAAATAAAGATTTTTTACGTTGATTTTTTGCGCACGCTCAATTGCCTTAGCATCCATTACAGTAAAACTCATTGACGGTGGCAAGGCTAGTGCTTTCTGGCTTCCTGTAATTGCAGCGTTCACATGCATTTTTTTCATTGAAAAATCATCCGCCATAAAACCGCTTACAGCGTCAACAAACAAGAAAATATTGTTTCGCTGGCAAAAGTCTCCGATCATCTGCATGTCGTACAAAACTCCACTGGAAGTTTCACAAAGCTGAACTAAAAATCCCGTGTAATTCTGATTTTCAAATTTTAACAGCTCTTCTTTTGAAAGATTTTTTCCAAATTCAAGCTTTATTTCAGTAAAAGGAATTTCATGAATCTGGCAAAGCTCAACTAAACGCGCACCAAAACTTCCGCCGTTCACAACAAGGACTTTGTCTGATGAATCAAAAAAGTTCATCACGCCGCCTTCCATGCTGGCGGTTCCGCTTCCTGTCATAAAAACAACGCGGGATTTTTCCGGTGCGTCAAAAAATTTGCAAAGCAATTTTTCATTTTCTTTCATGAGTGCAGAAAACTCCGCCGTTCTAAAATAAGGAATTTCCTGCGATAAAATATTTTTTGTCTCATTATCCATCTGAACAGGACCGACGGTAAAATTAAGCATTAGTTTTCCCCCTCAAAATCTAAAAAATCTTTTCTTGCACAAAACACTCCGCAAACTCGCGGCATTTAGCGATGTGCTACAATCCCTCACGCATTTCCCAAATTTTTTATCTCTCCCCAAATCTGTTTATTCATCTCCCGCCTTTCCCGGTCGAACCACCAGCCGTACTTTCCAAAATACCTGAACGCGCTTTTTATATGCGCCAAAAGCATTTTTTTATTTTTATAGCTTTCCTTCTGATGGTCGTGAATAATCTGAACGCCCGGAAAATACAGCGTTTTTGACACACGGTGCAGGCGGCGAATCAGGTCAAAATCTTCAAAATACATA
>CAVCIJ010000030.1:0-5204 GCA_963601995.1 bacterium
TGAAGCAGGATTCAGAATTTTGGAAAGTGCCTGCGGACCTTGTATTGGTCAAGGCTTTGCACCAAACAGTCAGGGTGTAACTTTAAGAACATTCAACCGTAACTTTAAGGGTCGATCTGGAACAGCTGACGCAAACGTTTACCTTGTAAGCCCGGAAACTGCTGCCGCAAGTGCAATTACAGGCGTATTTACTGAAGCTGAAAGCCTTAACTATGAAGACCCGGCTTATGAAACAGGAATTAGAGTGAGTATGCTTGACGGAAAAGATTCACGGCTTTCCAGCAAAGACGTTCTTGAATCTGCAACAAACCGCGGAATGATGATTGCACCACTCAGTGAAGAAGAAAGTGCAAAAATTGAAATTTTACGCGGACCTAACATCAAGCCATGTCCAAAGTGCCGTGATTACAAAAGCCGCTTAACACTGAAAGTTACATTAAAAGCCGGCGACAATGTTTCAACTGATGATATTATGCCAGCCGGAGCAAAAGTTTTGCCGTTGCGCTCAAATATTCCTGAAATTTCAAAATTTACACTTACCCGCTTAGATGAAACTTTCTATACAAGACGCGAAAGTGAAAATTTTAGTGACTGCATTGTTGTTGGTGGCGAAAACTATGGACAGGGTTCAAGCCGCGAGCACGCAGCACTTGGTCCTATGTATCTTGGAGTAAGGGCGATTTTAACAAAGAGTTTTGCCCGCATTCACAAGGCAAACCTTATCAACTACGGAATCATTCCGATTAATTTTGTAAATCCTCAGGATTATGACTTAATCAATCAGGGGGATACAGTTGAACTTACAAACCTTGACGAAGCATTAAAAACTGGCTGCGAATTTGAAATCAGCATAAATGGAAAAATCATTAAGGGAATTAACGATTTAGCCCCACGAAGCTGCGAAATTCTTTTAGCCGGCGGACTTGCTGCCTACACAAGAAACGGTGGTCAGTAAGAATAACATAAACTTTAAGGAAATTTATCAGACTTTATTTTTCATAAAGTTTTTTTAGTTTCCTTAAAGTATTTTGTACTTAAATTAAAATCTGATTTTCTTTTGCACCTCATTACTGCAAAAAATTCAGCAAGTGAGAAAAAAATGGACATAGCGTACATTCACTCTGTAATTCCGCTGTATGTAAAGGCTGCGGGACTTACACTCAGAATAGGATTTTTTGGAATTCTACTTGCACTCATACTAGGACTTGTGTGTGCACTGATTCGTTATTTTAAAATTACTGTTTTGAATGTACTTGTTAAAATTTATACTGAACTTTCGCGTAACACTCCACTTTTAATACAGTTATTTTTTCTTTATTTTGCCTTTCCGCTGATTGGAATAAAGCTTTCTTCTGAACAATGCGGTGTTATAGGACTTACATTTCTTGGCGGAAGTTATATGGCAGAAACATTCAGAAGCTCTTTGGAAACTGTAAGCAAAGTTCAAATAGAAAGTGGCGAATGTATAGGCTTAAAAAAATCTCAAATCATTTTATACATTATTCTTCCACAAGCCGCTGCAGTTTCAATTCCTGGACTCTGCGCAAATATAATATTTCTTATAAAAGAAACTTCTGTTTTTAGTGCAGTCGCTCTTGCTGACCTTATGTTCGTAGCAAAAGATTTAATCGGAATGGATTATAAAACTGACGAAGCTCTGACTCTTTTGGTAATTGCATATTTTATTATTTTGCTGCCGATTTCTTTGCTAAGCTATTTTGCTGAAAGGAGGCTGCGTTATGCACAGTTCGGTGATTGAGTCAATTACAACAGCATTCAGCGTCTTAACGCTTGGAAAAAATTTTTCCAGGCTGATGGGCGGACTTTTAGTAACCATCGAAATTGCGGCAGTTTCTGTTGCTTTTTCAATTATTCTCGGATTCATTTTTGGAATTATTCTGACTGTAAAATTTAAACCACTTCAAATTATCTGTAGAATTTATCTTGAATTTATGCGGATTATGCCTCAATTGGTACTGCTGTTTATAGCATACTACGGTTTAACCCGCGCATTTGGAATTTCACTTTCGGGAGAAACAGCTTCTGTTTTGGTTTTTACTTTGTGGGGAACTGCTGAAATGGGCGATTTAGTTCGTGGTGCGCTAGAAACAATACCGTCACATCAATACGAAAGCGGAAGAGCACTCGGTCTTACGGAAAAGCAGATTTTTTTCAGCATAATAATTCCGCAAACAATAAGACAACTTGTTCCGCTTGCAATGAATTTAATAACGCGAATGATAAAAACAACTTCACTCATTACATTTGTGGGCGTTATAGAAGTTGTTAAAATCGGTCAGCAGATAATTGATGCAAACAGACTTACGGTTCCAAGTGCGGCAATTGCAGTTTACGCTTTGATTTTTCTTTTATATTTTATTGTGTGCTGGCCACTTTCTTTGCTTGCAGGTTATATTGAAAAAAAACAGAAGAATTAGAATCAGTAAAAAAATTAAGATTTTCAGACTGTTCTTTACGGGGGAAAATGTCTTTGCTTGAAATAAAAAATCTCGAAAAAAGTTATAAAACCGATGAAAAAATTCTGAAAGGAATTTCTCTTAGTGTTGAAAAAGGTGAAGTTGTAGTTATTGTAGGTCCGTCCGGCTGCGGAAAAAGCACCCTTTTGCGCTGTATAAATGGTCTCGAAACAATTCAGGCTGGAGAAATTCTTCTTAGTGGCGAAGTTATTTCAAACAAAAAAAGAGATATGCATCTTATAAGGCAAAAAATCGGAATGGTTTTTCAAAGTTACGATTTGTTTCCTCATATGACTGTTCTAAAAAACATTCTTCTTGGTCCAATGAAAGCACAAAAACGAAATAAAGCAGAAGTTACAAAAGAAGCTGAAAATTACCTTACAAGAGTAGGACTTTTAGAAAAGAAAAATTCTTATCCACGGGAACTTTCTGGCGGACAAAAGCAGCGTGTTGCAATTGTAAGAGCACTTTGCATGCACCCAGAAATTCTTTTGTTTGACGAAGTTACTGCGGCACTCGATCCTGAAATGGTAAGAGAAGTTCTTGATGTAATGATGGATTTGGCCAGAGAAGGCAGAACTATGCTCATTGTAACTCATCAGCTTGAATTTGCACGTGCTGTTGCTGACAGAATAATTTTTATGGATGAAGGTGTGATTGTAGAAGAAGCAAAGCCTGAACAGTTTTTTACCCAGCCAAAGACTGATCGTGCAAAAAAATTCCTAAAAGCATTTACATTTGATAAAGTTGACAAGGATCCAGAACCAAACGCAAGCGAAGACTGATTCTTTTTGTGAGTAAAAAAAATTCAATCTGTAAGTTAAATTTTAATGAACTTAAAAAAAAAAGTGATTTTCCTGTTGACTATTTCCTAGTAATCCTATATGTTTTATACAGAATTAAAATTAAAAACTACTGAACAATACCGCAGGTTTTTAACTTTAAAAGTTTGCGTTGCAAACTCTCTTATTTGAAGCGTTTTTTTTTACACTTCAAAAAACAACGATATCAAGGCATTAAGCAAAAACGTGTCTTGACACAACGTATCAACTGCACATTTTCAATTCGTTGCGAATGTGCATAAAAAGTCAATCTTGAATCTGAAGATTTTTTTTTTGACTTTTTATAAGGAGAAGTTCTATGAACACAAAAAAAATTTTACGTACAGTTCTCGCAGCACTTGGTTTTTCACTTTTTATTTCATCACTTAGTTCCTGCACTTCAAAAACAACAGCAAGAAGCGTTGAGCAGATAAAAAAGAGCGGAACTATAAAAATTGCAGTTTTCAGCGATAAAAAACCTTTTGGTTATGTTGACGAATATGGTGAATATCAGGGATACGACGTTTACTTTGCACGCCGCATTGCGCAGGATTTAGGAGTAAATGTAAAATTTGTACCTGTTGAAGCAGCAAGCCGCGTTGAAGTTCTTCAAACAGGAAAAGTTGACATTACGCTTGCAAATTTTACATTTACAAAAGAGCGTGCTGAAAAAGTTGATTTTGCCCTTCCGTATATGAAAGTTGCGCTCGGAGTTGTTTCGCCGGAAAATGCTTTAATTACAGCACCGGAACAGCTTGAAGGCAAAAAACTCATTATAAGCAAAGGAACAACTGCCGAAACATACTTCCAGAAAAATTATCCTGAAGTTGAGCTTTTAAAATTTGATCAGTATGCAGAAGCCTATGCAGCCCTTTTAAACGGAAGAGGAGACGCAATGTCAACAGACAACACAGAAGTTTTAGCATGGGCTCTTGAAAATCCAGGATTTGCTGTAGGAATTGATTCTCTTGGCAGTCTTGATGCAATTGCTCCGGCAGTTCAAAAAGGAAACACTTCTCTCCTGAATTGGATAAATGACGAAATAAAATCACTTGCAGCTGAAAATTTCTTTCACAAGGATTATGAAAAAACGTTGCGTCCTGTTTATGGCGAAAGTGCCGATGCAGATGCTCTTGTAGTTGAAGGTGGACAAATCTAAGAAATTTAAAAACAAATTCTTATAAAATTTCTTAAAAAATTGATTTTTAACATAAACACCTGTATAATTTTAAGCGTGCGTGAAAAAAATTTCTATTTATCATTTTAGAAATAATTTTTTTATTGCACGCTTAATTTTTTAGGCAAAAAAAACATTTACAGAGGATGCTTATGTTTATTCACAATATGATGGAAGAACTTGTAATCAACCATGTAAATAATATGTACGATCAGGTTGTTACAAAAGGCTCTTCATGGCTTTCCTGCGACTGCGAAAATTGCAGAATGGACACAATCACCTATGTTTTAAACAGAATATCGCCACGTTATGTTGTGAGCGGAAGAGGTGTAACACACAATTCTGAACTTTTAGACAAAAATACTCAAATCAGTGCTGACATAGACAAACTTTGTATTGAAGGAATGAGACTCGTAAACAGTGCAAAAAGACCGTATCACAGCAAAAAAATAAAAATACCTTCAACAATACCAGGTTCAAAAACTGCAGCCTTTAATTTTCCCACATTTTTTGGAAATATTTTTGACGGAAATTCTTTTGAACCGCTTGCCGATGCAAAAATTCTTTTAAAAATCGATGGAAGAATCGCTGAAATGCAGGACATAACCTGGTCAAATCCCTGCCTTACATACAAAGCCACAAAGGGAAACTACACTTTTTGGGCAACCCCAATTGCAGCAGAATCAGAAGGTATAAAAAAAACATTCAGTTTTACAGTTGAAGCAAATG
>CAVCIJ010000031.1:0-4650 GCA_963601995.1 bacterium
GACTTCTACAGTTACTGTTGCGGTTTTGCCAGAAGCAGAAGAAGCCGATATTAAAATAAATCCTGGCGATGTTCGGGTTGATGTAATGAGAGCCGGCGGACCTGGAGGACAATGCGTTAACACAACAGATTCTGCGGTTCGGCTTACTCACATTCCTACGGGAATTGTTGTAATTCAGCAGGATCAAAAAAGTCAGATTAAAAATAAGGAAAAAGCATGGCAGGTTTTGCGGGCAAGACTTTTTGATTTGGAGCAGTCTAAGCTTGATGCCGAGCGTTCTGCAAACCGTAAAAGTATGATTGGAAACGGTGATCGCTCTGAAAAAATCCGCACCTACAATTATCCTCAGGATCGCGTAACAGATCACCGCATAAATTTAAGCGTGCATAATCTTCCGTCTTTTATGATGGGAAATATGGATGAAATGCTTGATGCGTTGAATGTTTACGCAAAAGAAGAAAAATTCAATTCTCTTGAAGCTTAAAATGTTTTTTTAAGCGGAGTTTTTTTTACTTGTAGATGAAATCTTATTCTCCGCTTAAAAAATTTTGATTTTTTAGTCCTTTGTTTTTAGGAAAGTTTTATGACAATTCAGCAGGCAAAAAATTTTGCTAAGCAGGAATTAAAATCTTCTCCGAGCCCTCTTTTAGACTGCGAAGTTTTTCTTCAGAAAATTTTGTCTCTTTCAAAAACGCAAATCCTTTTTTCTCCGCAAAAAGAGTTTTCTTTGGAACAGGAGAAAAAATTTCTTTCCTTTATAAACCAGCGAAAAACTGGATTGCCTGTAGCCTACATTACGCAATGTAAGGAATTTTACGGTTATGAATTTTATGTTTGCCCTGATGTTCTGATCCCAAAGCCAGATACAGAAATCCTTGTTGAAAAGGGAATTGATGAACTTAAAAATATTTTTGAGACAAAAAAATCTTTTTTAAGGAAAATAAAAATTCTTGATATGTGCACAGGAAGTGGCTGCGTTGGAATCAGCGTTTTTAAAAGTGCCTTTGAAAATAAAATTTTTGATGAAGAAAATGCCCCGCAGCTTTTTCTTGCTGACATAAGTGAAAAGGCACTTTTAGTTGCAAAAAAAAATTTAAGTTTACTTTTAAGCGAAAATTTGCAGAAAAATATTTTTCTTGTAAAAACAAATCTTTTTGAAAATATTTCTGATAATTTTGATCTGATTCTTGCAAATCCGCCTTATGTGCCTCATTCAGAGAGCATTGAACTTTTAAAAGATGGAAGAAGTGAACCTCTTCTTGCGCTCGACGGTGATGCACTTTTTAATGGAAATTTTTCTGAAAAAAATGACGGTCTTGAAATTATAAGAAATCTTGTTCCTGATGCATTTTTGCATCTTGAAAGTGGTTGTAAGTTTTTATGCGAAAGTGGCGAATACAATGCCGAAAAAACTTTGCAGATTTTTAAAGACTGCGGATTTTGTGATACAGAAATTTTTTTGGATCTTGAAGGGCAGCTTCGTGTAAGTTCTGGAAAACGAAAATAATTTTTTTATTTGTCTTTTAAGTTTTTAAGGCGGAAGCAAAATTCAGCCCGGACTGTAAGGAACGAAGTGTGAGTCGCAGCCTGCGGCTGCTTTCCGGATTCTGTTCCAAAACTCGTGCGCTCCGATGTTTAAGTTCCGTCGCCCGAAAGTACAAACGAAGCCTGTAACACACTCGGAACAATAGCGAAGTCCTGAAAGCTCGGTCGCAAGCACAGAAATTTGCTCCGTGCAAGAAAAAAAATTGTTTTTCTCTTGTATAACATAAAATTATATTAGAACGAAAAAATATATTGTAATTAAAATACTTTAAGAATATTTTAATAGTATATTTAAGAAAAGTTTCAGAAATCTAGATTTTTTTTAATTTTGGAAACGCTGCTTTTTGGTAAGGAAAACTTTAAAACTTGCCTGAAGCGGCGTCGCTTTTTTATCTATATTTGTTGGAGTAGTTATGAAAGTTTTTAAGTATTTTGTAGCGATGTCTGCTGTTTTTTTTGCTGGAAGTGCTTTTGCATTTTCTCAAAATTCTGAAGTTTCGCCAGAAATTCAAGGTTCAAAAATTGTGCTTTCTGTTTCGGACGCGATCAACTTTGCGCTTGAAAAAAATCTTAATTTAAAAGAAAGCAAAATTACTTTAGATGCTGCAAAACGCACAAAAAATTATTCCTGGAACGGTTTAAGTCCGTCTTTGAATGCAAAGGGAAGTTTTTCGGGACCTGTAAGCGATGTTTCTTCTAGAAGTGATACGCTTTCAGCTTCTGTTGGTGCAAGCGTGAGTCTTGGTCTTTCGCCTTCTATTTATACGGCTGTTAAGGCTGCTGCGATCAATTACGAGCAGGCACAGATTACTTATGAAAATGCCGTTAGAACGATTGAACTTAATGTGCGCAAGGCTTATTGTTCGATTCTTTACGAAATTGAAAATGTAAAACTTCAGGAACAGAATGTTGCAAGTGCAAAAAATCAGTATGAATCGAATTTGGAAAAATACAAGCGTGGAACTTTAAGCTGGCTTGATGTTTTGAGTACTCAGGTAACTTATCAGAATGCGGCTCTTACTTTGGAAAATTTAAAAGTTACTCTTGAAAATGATTTGGCGAGTTTTAAGCAGACTTTGGGAATTCCTCTTAATACTGAAATTGAATTGAGCGGAAATTTTAACTTTGTTCGCGAAATTAAAGAAATTTCTATTGAAAATATTGAAATAAATTCTTCGACTCTTGCTTCTCTTGAAAAACAGCTTGAGGCGGCGGAAAATTCTCTTCTTGCTTCAAGATTCAGTGCGTGGGGTCCAAGCATAAGTGCAAGTTATTCTTATAATTATGGCGGACTTTTGTCGAATGCAGAAGGAATGGAAGGTTCATCTTCATATTCGCTTGGAGTTTCAATTCCTCTTGACGGATATCTTCCGTGGTCGAGCGGTGCTCAAAGCATTGCAGGCAGCAAGGATACTATTGAAAAACTAAAGCTTGAAATTGAAGACGAAAAAACTTCGCTGGATGTTTCGGTTAAGAATTATTTAAATAAAATCAAGCAGTCTCAAGACAGCATAAAACTTAGGCTTGAAAGTATAAATCTTGCCCAGCAGACCTACGATATGACTCAGGAAGCATACAATTACGGAACAAAGGATTTGCTTAGTCTTCAATCTGCTTCTGACAATTTGCTGAGTGCAAAACTTAATCTTATGTCTGAAGAGTACACTTTGCTTAGTGCAGTTCTGGATCTTGAAAATACGATTGGCGTTCCTTTTGGAACTCTTGTTAATCCAGAAAATTTGGAAAATCAGATGGAAAGTTCTGCTGAATAATATTAGACGGCTTAAAAAAAATTAGAAAAAAAAGACTGTCTAAAAACTAAAGTTCGGCAGTTTGACTATGTTTAGAGTAGAGATTTTCGAAATAAATTCGGAATGATGCTATGAAGTAATAGAAGTGATAGGAGAGAAAAAATGAAAGTAAAGAAAGTTCCTGCGATTATTATTGCAGTTTGTTGTGTTGCACTTGTGCTTGTGTTTGTTCTGGTAAATTTTATGCCTAAAAAAGAAAGTTCTTTTGCATCTGGAAGATTTGGCGAAACTAAAACTGTTACTTCTGTAAAAACAATGCAGGCTAAAGTTCAGACTTTGCACGATTACTTAAATACAAACGGTGAAATAGAGCCGCAAAGTTCTATTGAAGTTTATCCTAGCATTGGCGGAAAAATTTTTAAGGTTTACGTAAATCTTGGTTCTCAGGTAACAAAAAATCAGATTATTGCTGAAATTGATCCGAGCGAACCTGGAGTTCAGTATTCACATTCTCCTGTTTATGCGCCAATCGATGGAACAATCACCGCAAATCCTTTAAAGCAGGGCGAAAAAGTTACTGTTTCAAGCGTAGTTACAACTATTGGCGATGTTGATAATCTGCAGCTTACAGCAAGCATCCCGGAAAGATATGTTGCTTCTTTAAAAATCGGATTGCATGCTGAAGTTGTGCTTGAGGCTTATCCAGACGTGATTTTTAATGCAACAATTGTGCGCGTAAGTCCTGTTGTTGATGCAACCAGCAGAACAAAGGAAGTCATTCTTAATTTTGATAAAAAAGATTCCAGAATAAATGCAGGAATGTTTGCAAAGGTAAAACTTTATACAGAAGAGTATTCTGGTGCAATTGTAATTCCTTCTTCGGCAGTTATTGATAAAAATGGAGATGACTGCGTTTATGTTGTAGAAGATTCAAAGGCTTCTTTGCGTCAGATAAAAACAGGAAATTCTGTAGATACAATGATTCAGGTTCTTGAGGGAATTGAAGAAGGTGAAGCAGTTGTTGTTGAAGGAATGAGGGCACTTTCTGATGGTGCTGATGTTCGCGATATTACAAATGCTGTTTCTTCTTCAGATGCAGAAAATCATTCTGGTGAAAAATAAAATGTCTTTGAAAAGAAAACGCCGGCTGTTTTAAATTCTGTAATTTTTGCTGATAAATGCTGGCTTTTTGATTTTGTTCTCTTTGAAAAAAAGGAAGTTATAATGATTAGTGAAAAAACCTTACAGCATCCAATTTTAATGCTTATGATTTTTACTCTTTTGGGAGTAATGGGATTATTTACCATAAGCAATACATCAATTTCTCTTATGCCGGACGTAGATATGCCTTATC
>CAVCIJ010000032.1:0-33164 GCA_963601995.1 bacterium
AACATAACCAGGAAGAAGCGGAACAGATCTTTTTACAATTTTCTTTGTTTTTTCATCAGAAGAATCGTCAGAAGATTTCTTTTTTGAGATTTTTGTTTCTTCAACTTCCCTCATCGGAACTTTTGCTTGAATAACAACCTCAGGATCAACCTTATTTTCTTTTATAAGACTTGTTATTGCCTGCTCAATTGTCTGCTCATAGTTTGAATAAGTCTGAACAACATACCAATTTCTAGACATGAACTTACCTTAAGACTAATAAATCAAGCGAAGACCAGTTGTAAATAAATAATCCAAAAGACCAAGAATCACAGCCATTACAACAGTAGAAATAAATACAACCTTTACAGAAGAAAAAACCTCACTGCGTGTAGGCCAGGTAACACGCTTTAACTCTGTCACACATTCTTTACAAAACTGAATTATCTTCTTCACTTTTATCCTCGTTAAAATGTTTATAAAACAAACATTACTATTAACAGGCCAGGCAGGACTTGAACCCGCGACAACCGGTTTTGGAGACCGGGACTCTACCAACTGAGCTACTGACCTAAATATATTCAGTCTTTCTTTTATTCAAGGAAAGACGAAATATCTAAATAAAATTATTTAACCTTTGTTTCTTTATGCAAAACTTCTTTACGACAGAAAGGGCAATACTTATTTTTTTCAAGCTTTCCTGTAATATTTTTGCGGTTTTTATATGTTGTATAATTTTTTCTTTTGCACTCAGTGCACTGTAAAGCTATAATCTCCACCGCTGACTTTTTCTTGCTTGCCATGGTTTTCTCCTATATATAAAAGTATTCAAGCTCCCGAGCGGAATCGGACCGCTGACCTCATCGTTACCAACGATGTGCTCTACCGACTGAGCTACAAGAGCATAATCCGCAAAATAAGATTATGTGTTTTGAAAATATAAACAAATAAGACTTTATTGTCAATAATCAAAGTGATTTTATGAACAAAATTCCTGAATTTTTCAACTCTTAAAGAAGAATTTTTCTACAAAAGTCTTATCTTATCCCACAAAAAAAATCACTCAACACAGGCTTGAGTTACAGTCGTGCCAGCCGGAACGGATTTTGTTATCCATGTATTTCCGCCGATTACACACCCTCTTCCTATAACAGTCTGCCCGCCAAGAATCGTTGCATTTGCATAAATTGTAACGTCATCTTCGATTGTTGGATGCCGTTTTTTATTCATCAATTCTTTTTTTACACTCAATGCACCCAAAGTAACACCCTGATAAAGTTTAACATTATTCCCGATTTCGCAGGATTCGCCGATTACGACTCCAGTTCCGTGGTCAATAAAGAAACTTTCGCCTATTTTTGCACCAGGATTTATGTCAATTCCTGTATGTCCGTGTGCATACTCACTCATTATACGGGGAATTACAGGAACGCCGATTTCACTCAAATAATGAGCAATTCTATAAATCACAATTGCCTGAAGTCCCGGATAAGAAATAATTACTTCCTCATTTGATTTTGCAGCTGGATCGCCAATATACGCCGCCTGAACATCAAGCCCGATTTTTCGTCGGATTTCAGGAATTTCTTCGATTAAAGAAAAAGCTGCATTTTGAGCAAGATTCATACAATGCGACTTTTGAGCCGTTGGTCTTAAAAAACAGAGTGCTTTTTGAATTTCTCTCGTAAGAAGAGAAATTATGCGGTTTACACGTTCACCTGTTACGAATTTTAATGTGCGTGTATCAATAGATTCAGCCTTTCTGTAACCCGGAAAAATTATGCGCTGAAGGTCATCAAGTACAAGAATTACATTTTCGCGATTTGGAAAATTTGAAGCCTCATCGAGATTTATTCCGCCATATTTTTTATAGGATTCAAGAATACCTTCAACAGCACTGTCTATATTTGGCAGTTTTCCTGAAATATTCTGCGGCGATTCTTTTTGTTCTTCCCGATTTGACATAATCCCAGCCTCTTAAAAATCATTTTTTTATAAACTTTCCCTTAAAAATTGCAATTTTTAAAGATTTATATAATTTAACATTTTTTACCATATTTTCAAATGAATTCAAGCAGAGTCTGAAAAATCAGAGTAAAAAATTAAGTTTGCCGGCACTAAAAAAAATCACTATATTCTAGGCATGGCAAAAAAGAAACTTAGTGTTGTATACAAGTGTTCAAACTGTTCTTACACACAACCCGGCTGGCTTGGAAGATGTCCCCAATGCGGCGAATGGAATACACTCGAAGAATGCGTTCTTGATCCGAATGCCTCATCATCAAATTTAACTGTAAATGGAGCGTGTGTAAAAATAAAACCCGTTCCAATGTCAAAAATTCAATTGCAGGACGAAGGAAGATTTTCTACAGGAAATCAGGAATTTGACAGAGTTTTAGGAGGCGGCGCAACAAAAAGAAGCGCAACTTTAATCGGGGGCGAACCTGGAATAGGAAAATCGACTCTGCTGATTCAAAGTGCAGCTGCATTTTTAAAGCAAAATCAAAAATGTAAGGTTCTTTATGTTTCTGGAGAAGAGTCTGCGTCGCAGATAAAGGCACGAGCCGTCAGGCTGAATCTTGAAGTTGATCCGCTTGAAATTTTATGTACTTTGCGGCTCGAAGACATTCTTGATGCATTAGACAGTCTTAATCCTGCAATGGTGATTATTGATTCAATACAAACAGTTTATTCTGCACAAGCCGGCTTAATTCCCGGAACTGTAAATCAGTTAAAATACTGCGCAAATGAACTTATCAGCTGGGTAAAGGAAAGAGACAGCATTCTTTTTATGACAGCACATGTTACAAAAGACGGAATTATTGCAGGACCAAAAAGTCTTGAGCATATGGTCGACACGGTTTTGAGTTTTGAACGAAATTCTGATGAAGTGCGTTTTCTCAGGGCACTGAAAAATAGATTCGGTTCGGTTGACGAACTTGGAATTTTTCAAATGGATGAAAACGGATTAAAATGCGTTACTGATCCGAGCACTCTTTTTATTACACGAAGAAGCGGAAGTTTACCGGCGGGAATTTCTTACGTGCCGGTTTTTGAAGGCTCAAGAGTTTTTATTGTAGAAATTCAAGCACTTACAGTTCCTGCAAAAGCCTCTATAAATAGAGTTTATTCTGATAAAATTGATTCTGGAAGAATAAGCAGAGTTGCGGCAGTTCTTGAAAAAAGAGCCGGAATAAAATTCAGTGACGAAGACATATATATAAATGTTGCCGGTGGAGTCAGAATAAATGAAAGCGCAATTGACGCAGCAGTTGCGGCAGCTCTTTACAGTGCAAGAGCAGATCTTCCACTTCCGGAAAATACTGTAATTTTAGGAGAGTTGAGTCTTGCTGGAGAAATTCGACCAATTAGCAAAGTAAAGCAGCGCATAAAAACAGCACGCGAACTTGGATTCAAAAATATTTTAAGTCCGCAAAAAGAAGAAAATACTGTGCAGACTCAAAATATAAAATCTCTTATAAAAGAGCTTTTTTCTAAATAAAGTCAGCCTGGTAAATTTAAAATAAACGCCAAAAAAATTTCTATAATGAAAATGAAAAACCAGCCCGCCATGGAAGGGTGCGAAGCAGACGACCCTTGAAAAGCGGCGCCCAAGCCGAAAAGGCGCGCCCTGTAACGGCGGCCGAAGACAAAGATCTGCTGCAAAAAAAAATTAAAAAATTGACTTTATGCCGGCAACAATTTTATCAAAGAAACTTGTAATCGCAGCAACAAAGGACGCTCCCGCAACAAAGGTTCCTATCGAACTTCCAATTGATGAAAGAAGAAAAACCAGTAAAGTGCGCAAAATTCTGTTTTTGTAAAAGCCTTTTAAACTACCGGCATCAGTTTGCAAAGTTTCCATATCACTTACCTTTGGTTTGCAAACGACAGCCTGTACAATTCCTGCAACAATTCCAATTCCAATAAAAGGACAAAGAGATGTAAAAGGCGCTCCAACAATCGAAACTAAAATTGCAAGAGGATGTGCGCCTGCGATCAAAGCACCAAGCCCCGCAAGAGAACCATTCCAAATTACCCAGGAATTAAGCATTTCCCAGCCTTTTTTTTGTCCGCCGTAAACAAAACCAAGTGCAATCAACACAACAATTAAAATCGGAATAATCCATGACGCAATTTTTGAACCTAAAGATTTTTTTGGAACTTCAGAAATTTTTGAACAATCAGTATTTTCTTTTTCTTCAGCAATTCTTTCAAGATGAAAAACAACTCCCGGCAAATGTCCCGCACCCAAAACCGCCAGAACATTATTTCCCTTGCATTCCCAAATATGTGACGCAAGATAAAAATCCCGCTCATCAATCAGAACTTCTTTTACTTTTGGAAGATATTCTGATATTTCTCCCATCATATTATCCATTTCGCTTGACTGCTTTAAATTTTCAATTTCCTGCGGACTTACTTCTTCTTTTGAAAAAGCACTTGCAATTAAAACCGAAAGAAGCTTGCATTTTCCCCAAAAATTATTTTTCGCCCAGGCGCGGCGCAAAGTTACAGCAATCGGGCGGTCAACCATAGTCTGCGGAATGTTCATTTCCTTTGCCTTATTTATTGCCGCCATCATTTCGTCTCCAGGTTTTACATCAGACTGCTGCCCCATTCGCTTTTGGTAACTTGAAAGAACAAGATTTGCCAGCATCAAAAAGCCCATCTTTTTTTTGAGGACTTTGATTATATCCATCTTTTTCCAGGATTCAGGATCTTCCATACTAGAAAGGCGATTCTCATCAAGTTCAATTGCAACGTTGTCTGGTTTTGTACTTTCGATTGCTGACTTTACTTCGTCAATACTTTTTGCACTTACATGAGCCGTTCCAACCAGGGTAAAAGTTCTTCCGTTAAGTTTTAAAACTTTTTGAGTAGCAGAATTTTCTTTTTCTGCGGAATTTGAAATTTTTTCTTCCTGCTGATTTTTTTCATTCTGAACATTATTTTTTTTAGATTCTGATTCGTCTTTTTCCATATTTATCCTGCACTTTTTTTAGAGTTTTTTCTAAAGTCTAGATTTTCTTAACAAACTTTATTCTTAAAAGAAACTGTTAAAATTTTTCTTCAAATTTATTTTCTTTTACAGCCCATTCTGCAAGTCTGTATTCAAAAAACATTGGAGAATTCATTTCAAGAACTTTTGCGTAATATTTTTTTGCATTTTCAACGTCTCCAAACATATCATAAAACTGAGCAAGATAAAAATACATTTTTCCTCTTTCATTCATATTTGAAAGAGAAGCAATTTGCTGAGACAAAAGTTGATAGCCCTTTTCATCATGATAAACACGAAGCATTTTATAGTCGATTGAGTTTACATTTCCCATTTTGCGAAGGATGTCATTGCTGTATTTTTTTGCACGGTCATAAAACTGCTTTGCCGAAGCCTTATTTCCCTTAGATTCTTCTTCCCTGCCCATCATATAGTAGCAGTAAGTTACCATAAGCGGATAAGAAATATTTTCCTGATTGTACTTTCTGCATTCAAAAAATGATTTGCCGGCTTCTTCCCACTTTTTTTCATGCAATGCAATAATTCCAATGCTTTCGTAGGCAAAATAATATTTTGGATTCAAACTTACAACTTTTTCATAATCGCTGAGTGCCAGATCAAGTTTATCCTGTTCATCGTAAATTCCGGCTCTGTACGCGTATCCAAGAAAATATGTGTCATCAAGTTCGATTGCACGCGACCACGCTTTTTCAGCCTCGTCAAAATGCCCTAAAAATCGCAAATACTGTCCGTAATCAATAAAATAACCATAATTTTCTCCATCGATCGCTATTGCCTTTTCAATATTATCTGCGGCGATTTTATATTCATCATCCGCAAATGCAAGCTTTGCCAAATAAGAATACGCCTGTGCATTCTGAGGATTTATTTCAATCAGCTTAGTAAAAGTCTCTTTTGATTTTTTATCATTTTCAAGATAATAATCCATCTGTCCGTAGCCAAAAAGTGCATCTTCGTTTTTAGGATTTTTTGCAAGAGCCTTTGCATAATAAGACTTTGCCTGTTTGTAGTTCTTTTTTATTGCTGAAGAAGATGCAAGTTCAATATTTGCACTTTCGTTATACGGATCTTTTGCAATGATTTTTTTTAATTCATCAGTTTTTTTGCTTGAATTTCCGGTTTTTTCAGCAATCATAAGCCTTATTTCCATAACATCCGTGCTGTGCGGATCAATTGTGTCAAGGAATTTGCAGGTTTGCTCAGCTTCAGAATATTTTTGCAAATCAACTTCAAGAGATGCTTTTATAAGATTTATATTAAAATCCTGTGCAATTTCGGGACTGATTGTATTGTAAAGTTCAAGTGCACCTTCGCTTCCGTTTTTAAGTTCATTTCGCAGCGATGCCATAAAAATTTCTTTATTCATAGAAAATGAAAGATTTTTCAGTTCTTCGGTGTCATATTTTTTCAAAAGCAAATTGCACGTTTCAAGAGAATTTTCATAATTTCCAGTAACGGCAAGAAGTCCGGCACGCAAAAATTCAAGTTCATAATCATCAGAATATTTTTTCTGCTCTTTTTGCGGAATTTTTGAATATTCATCAAGTGCTTCCTGATATTTTCCTTCAAGCGAAAGATTTTTTACATTCTGAATAAATTCTTCTTTTACAAAAACTTTTTCATCAGACTTAATTTCTGATTCAGCAGGCTCAAATTTTGTTGTTTCACAAGAAATCAGCAATGCAGAAATTCCTGCCGCAAGAACGAGAATTTTTTTAATTCTCTTAAAAATCAATTTTGAAAGTTTCATTTTTTCCCCTGAGTAAACAATTTTTTTTAAGTTCAATTTTGACTTTAGTTTAGTTAAAAAAACGCAGCCTTTAAAAGTAAAGTTTATAAAAACGCAGCCTTTTATTCCGATTATTGAATTTTCTAGGCGCAATAATTAGAATGATAAAAATGCGTAAACATCCAGTAAGAAAGTTTTTTACACTTCTTGTAGTGTACGCCGCTATTATTGTCGGCATTTTTGTTCTTCAATTTAAATCTGAATCTATAATTTCAAAAAGCATCGGAATACTTCGTATTTCGTATGCACAAACCGAATCTGACGACAATGTTACAACTTTAAGAAATCAGTTTAAAGCGAGTTTTAAAGGATTAAATTTTTCTTCTTCAGAAGACTCTCCTGCTTACGGCATAAAAGCTGGTGGAAAACAAGAAATTCTTGTATTAAAAGATTATTCAGAAAGTGAAAAAAGCGCGTCATTTTTATTTGATGACGGATCAAAACTCACTTTTGAACTTAGTTCTACTGACGAAAACAGTGAACTTTCTCTTTTGTGCGAAATTTCAAATCATTATGCAGAAATTTCTCTTCCATATAGTTTTTCAAATTCCTATGCAATAGAAAATCTTTCTTCAAACCATGTGCTTGTAACTTCAAAATCAAATTTTTACACATTGAACGCGCATAATATTTCAGAAGACAGAATCATTCTTTCAAAATCAGAAAATATTGCAAAATTCCAAAATTACGATCCGTCAAAAGCCTTTACTTACCAGGCAGTTGCTGGATTTGAAAATACAGATAAAGCAAGTTTTTCTTTAATTTCAAAACAACTTCGCGAATCATTAGTTTCAAAAATGCAGGAACTTCTTACACTTGAAAATGCAGATTCCATTTCAGAAGCAGAAATTACTGCCTACGTTGCTGAAATGATTTTAAACGGAAAATACAACGAGGCTCTTGATTCAATTCCAGAAAGTTTTAAGCGCGGCAACAAAAGAACTTATCTTTCAACTCCGTATTTTAATAATCTTGCAAATATGAACCGTTCGCTTGTAATGCAGAGTGCACGCTACGAATCGATGACGGAAAACGCCCTTCTTTCAAAAAATCTTGATATTTTTACAGCCGACGGAATTTCAGACTTTATTCTGCGGCAGAAAAAAACTTCAAAAATCAAAGAACTTCTTTTGCTTCCGTCGTCGCTTATTCAAAATGAATCTTTTAAGCCAAATGCAGTTCAGGCTGCAGGAATTTTGAATGTTTATGCAGATATTTACAAAGCAGATTCAAGTCTTGCTTCAAATTTTGATGCAGTAATTCAAAACTGCCTTGATGTTTTAGAAAACAGCTGCGTTCTTGAAGGAACGTCGCTTTCAATTCAAAATGAAACGCAAAATATTTCACTTGAACAAATTGTTAGTGCAGGAAATGCACTTGTAAAAGCAGGAAATATTCTTGGCAGGACAGAACTTGTTTCTTCCGGATATTTAATTATGAATTCTGCATTAAAATCTAAAAATCCTGAACTTTTTGAACTTGCTGAACTTTATCCTCTGCTTGCTGAGGATAATAAATTTTATCCGCATACAGAAATTCTCGGCTACTACGGAAACAAATGCGTTTGGGCGTGGACATGCGCATCTTCAATCACTTACGAAATCGATTCAGAAAATATTGTGAATATAAACATTGACTTTCCACTTTCGTACACGCATCACATTATTTTTAACGGAATTCCAACATTCCACTCGCAGATTGAAATTCAGCGGCAAATGTTTAGAACGGATCCTCGCTTTGAAACATACAATTCTTCAGGATACGTTTATCACTCTCAGGACGAAACTTTGCTTATAAAGAGCCGCCACAAGTCAAAAATAGAACTTATAAGGCTTTTTTGCGATCCAGCAGAGAATTTTTCAAAGCAGTAAAAAATTCTTGAAACTTTCATAAAATTTTTGTGTTTTTTAAAGAAAATTTCATCTGAACACTGATTTTTGTGATATAAAATAAAAGAGATTTTTTTTGTAACAAAGACGCATTTGACTTGACCAAATATAAAAAATTCGATTTTTCTTCATATTTATATGATTTTATGTTATACTTGTAAAAGATAGTTTTGCGCCTTTTTGCGCACAGGAGTTATTTTGAACCAGCACGATTTTCCGAAGATTCACTTTTACGACCAGGATTTTGTTGACATTTATGACAAAACATGGAACTGGATTGGCGACTATTGGATCAACCCTGTTACGAGTGAAACTGATTCTAACGGATACTTTGTTTATCCTCTTCATGGAAATCTTATTTTAGACCAAACTGAATCTATTTTTTCATCATTTTTTTTAGTTTACTCAAACAGAAATTATCCAGCGAGCAAGAATATTGATTATTTTTACGAGCAGCAGGAAGAAAATGGCGCAATCCGTTGGAAATACGATTTAAAAACAAACAAACCAATTCTTGATGATAAAAAAAATCCTGAAGGCGTAGGTCTTCCTCTTTTTGCGTGGGCAGAATTTAATCTTTACCATAAGAGTGCGAATAAAAGACGCGTAAAGGAAGTTATGCCAATTCTGCAAAAATATATGGATTGGCTTGATAGAACGTTTAAAAAGCAAAACGGACTTTACGCAGCGCCTTTTGAATCTTCGGGAATGTTCAATTCACCTAGAAAAGGAACTTATTATCCAGTTGATTTCAACAGTTGCATAGCAATAAATGCAGCTCATATGTCCGCATTAGGCGATATTCTTAATGACAAGGATTTGAGTTTTCAATACAAAAAAATGTATTTCAGCCTTAAAACAAGAATTAATTCGCTTATGTGGGATTCTGAAACGAATTTTTATCATGATTTGGACAAGGACGAACAGCGTCTTCCGCAAAAAACTATTGCTGGATTCTGGCCGTTACTTGCTGAACTTCCAAACGCAGACAAAGCAGACTCTCTTATAGCGCACTTAAGCAATCCGGAAACTTTTGGAACAGATCATCCATTTCCTTCTTTGAGTGCAGATTCTCCGGATTTTAAAGAAAGTGGAGAAGCTTACAAAGGCTCTGTTTTTCCACCGTTTAACTTTATGATTATAAAGGGGCTCGAAAAATATCAGCGCTATGAATTTGCAAGAGAATGTGCAATCCGTCATCTCTATTTTATTCTTGAAGGATTAAGTCCGCTTGATGAAAAAAAGAAGGGCGATTTGTACGAAGCTTATCTGCCTAAAAAAGAAGGACCTGCATCCTGCCGCACCGAACCTGATTTTCCACGCGTAAAATTTTTACATTATGCCGGTCTTTCTACAATCGCAATTATGATTGAAAATGTAATCGGGCTGAACATAAGTCTTCCGCGTAAAACAGTTGATTGGGTTATTCCAAATCTTGAAATAATGGGAATAGAAAAGCTTTCTCTAAAACGAAATCTTATAACTATTCTCAGCAACAAAAGCACTCGTGGTTGGGAAGTCCAGATGGAAAGTGAAAAGCTTTATTACTTCACAATCAATATTCTGGATCAAAAGAAAAAGACACTTCCAATTCCTTCTGGAAAGTGCTCAATGCTCATAGACAAGCTTTAAGGAGCCATAACACAGATGAATGCATCGTTAGCAGTTATTGAAATTGGCTCTACGGGCATTCGTTTGATGGTCGCAGAAGCCGTAAATAATCAGAAAAAGAAATTTAATATTCTCGACAAAAGCGAACAGCCAGTCCGCATAGGACACGATGTTTTTACAAACGGTTCAATTTCGCGCGAAACAATTCATTCCTGCATTCAGATTTTAAACCGCTACACAGAACAGCTTGCCGGATGGGGAATCAAGCAGAGTGAAGTTTATGTAATTGCAACGAGCGCCGTTCGAGAAGCAAGCAATCGCGATCCTTTTTTAGACAGAATTTTTGTAAAAACGGGATTTTCGGCGCATATTGCTGATGGAATCGAAGAAAATCGCCTTATGTACCTTGCCGTTGCAGACTGTATGAAGAGTGAAGGAACTCAGGTACAAAATTCAGCTTCTATAATCATTGAAATTTCAGGCGGATCTACTGAACTTATGCTTATGCAAAGCGGACATATGATTAGTGCCCACAGTATACGAATGGGAACAGTTATTATTGAGCAGCGCATAAGAGAAATGTTTGGCAGCCTCGAAGACGGAGAAAGTTACATTGGAGAATTTATTCGTAACATAAAAAATTCTCTAAAATCAGAAATCAATATTGACAAACTCAAGCAATTCATTGGCGTAAACAACGATATGAAAATTGCGGCTCACAGTGTTGGCAAAAAAATTTCTTTGGAACTTTGGGAAATTGAACGAAGCGAATTTGAAAATTTTGTAAATGAAATAATACATTCCTCTGTGGAAGAATGTATTTCACGTTTTAACTTGAGTTACGATGATGCTCACAGCATGCAAATTTCACTTCTGGCATACAAAATGTTTTTGGAATTTACAAAATGTTCCACAATTCTTGTGCCAGAAACTTCAATCCGCGAAGGAATGATTTTAAGTAGAATCGGGCTTGAAAATCCTGAACTCACAAATGACTTTTCTCAGCAAATTCTTGCAAGTGCAAACGCTCTTTTAAGAAAATACAACGGTGATGAAAAACATGCAAATTTTGTAATGAAAACATCGCTTAAGCTTTATGACGAGCTTGAAAAGGAACTCTGCCTTGACAAAAGTGCGCGGGAACTTCTTGCAATAAGTGCTCTTCTGCACGACATTGGAATGTTCATACGCTCTCAGCATCACAACGTGCACAGTAAATACATTATAACCAACAGCGAAATTTTTGGGCTGAGTCGAGATGATAAACTTTTAGTTGCACTGATTACATATTTTCACCGCGGAGCCATGCCTTCTCAGGATGACGGCGAATTTAAATTTCTTCCACGAAGCACAAGAATTCTTATTTTAAAGTTGACCGCAATTCTTCGTGTTGCAGACGCGCTTGACCGTTCACATCAGCAGAATTTAAAGGACTTTACAGTTCATTTTGCAGCCGACAGCATCACAATTCGTACAAAAGGAAATAAAAATCTAAATCTGGAAAAACTTGCACTTAGTCAAAAAGGCGATTTATTTGAAAATGTTTTTGGATACAAGGTAGTTCTCGTATGATGAAAGAAAAATTTTTTAACCGTGAATTAAGCTGGATTGAATTCAATTACAGAGTTTTATGCGAAGGACTAAAAAAAGATCTTCCCCTTCTTGAAAGATTGAATTTTTTAGCAATTACAGAAAGCAATTTTGATGAATTTTTCCAGGTGCGTGTCGCCTCAATTATGAGAGAACTTAAAAAAAATCCGCTAAAAGCAGATTCTTCGGGTCTTTTGCCAGAAAAAGTTCTTGAAAAAATTTCAATCAGAACACATCAAATTACAAAAATTTGCTGCGACACACTTAATTCAGAAATTTTTCCGCAACTTTCTGAAGAAGGCTTAAATTACGTAAAGCCAGAAAATTATACACTGGAGCAAAAGTCAGTTGCGGAATCACTTTTTAAAAATCAGATTTTCCCTCTTTTAACTCCGCTTAGAACAGACGGAATTTCAGTTCCGCACATTGGAAATTTAAGGCTGAATGCGGCATTCCTTCTTGAAAAAAGAGAAAATATCAGCACGGCAGAAACTCTTCTGTCAACGAAGCAAAAAAATATTTTTTCACTTGTTGAAATTCCTTCAAATATGGATCGGATTGTTTATCTTCCGTCACAGGACAAAAAAAAGCAGTTTACAACGCTCGAAGATATTATTTGCGCTTACGGACATTATCTTTTTCCGGGCTACAGAATCAAAGAGTCTCTTATATTTAAAATTGCGCGCGATGCTGATTTTTCAGTCGATGAAGAAAAAACTTCAAATTTTATTCAAGCAATGGAAGAAGTTCTTGAAAAACGACAGTCTTCTTTTGTTGTAAGAATGCAATGTTCAAACACCAGCGAAAAACTCCGGGCTATTATTCAGGAAAAACTTTCTCTTTCCAGCGAAAATGTTTATGTTGTAAACGGACTTATGGATTTAAAATCGCTTATGTCCTTGCGGCAGAATGAAGGCATTGAAGATCTTGTAAATCCTGAATGGAAAAATTTTTATCCTGCAAGTCTGCCAAAAGAAGGAACGTTTTGGAACAGCATACGCCAGCACGATATTTTGCTGAATGTTCCCTACGAAAGTTACGAACCGGTTTTGCAGTTTATTCACGATGCGGCTTGGGACGAAGACGTTCTTGCAATAAAAATGACTCTTTACAGAACCGGCAGCAACAGTCCGATTGTAAAAACTCTTAAGGAAGCGGCGCAAAACGGAAAACAGGTTACGGTTTTTGTAGAACTAAAAGCGCGTTTTGATGAAAAGCGGAATATTTCGTGGGCAGAAGAACTTGAAAAGGCAGGAGTAATTGTAGTTTACGGAGTTGTAAATTTAAAAGTCCACGCAAAAATTCTTCTGGTTGTACGCCGCGAATCTGATGGAATAAGACGCTATGCTCATTTAAGCACAGGAAATTACAATCCAAATACAGCAAAAGCTTACGCAGATCTTTCAATCTTTACTTCAAATTCGGAAATTGCAAATGACGCAACTTTATTCTTTAATGTGATTTCAGGATACAGTGCTCTGCAAACAATGCATCATCTTTATATGGCACCAGTTACGCTAAAAAGCCGCCTGATTGAAATGATAGACCGCGAAATAAAAAGAAGCAGCCCTGAAATGCCAGGTCATATAATCGCAAAAATGAACAGCTTGTGTCATCCTGAAATAATTTCAAAACTTTATGAAGCAAGCCGGGCCGGAGTAAAAATTGAACTGAATGTTCGCGGAATCTGCACTTTAGTTCCTGGAATAAAAAATTTAAGCGAAAATATTACGGTTGTAAGCATAATTGACAGATATCTTGAACACTCGCGGGTTTTTTATTTTCAAAACGGAGAAGACGAAGAACTTTATTTAAGCAGCGCCGATTGGATGGAAAGAAATTTAGACCGAAGAATTGAGCTGATGTTTCCCGTAACAGACAGCACCGTTTTTAAAACAATAAAAGACATTTTAAGGCTTTACTTTGAAGACAACACTCACAGCTACACTTTGCAAAAAAACGGCAAATGGAAGCAAAATCTTCCGGCAAAAAAACAGCAAATCGTAAGGGCACAGGAAGTTCTTTATAAAAAATATAAAAAAAAGAACGAAGTAAGAAAAATTTCCCCAAACAAGGAATTTATTGTGCGAAGAAATACATAGGTCAAAATTCGATTTGTTGCAAGTTTTAATTATTTGGAGCGAATTTTTTTTATTTACAGCGGGCGCGTAATGCCGCAGAGATTTTCTTAGCAAACAAAAATTTCAATTCAAAAGAAAATGCCTTGTTAGTAACTGTACCCGTAAATTTTTTTAGAAATCCCGCTTTGCGCGGTTCCGGCAGCCGCCTTCATTCTTCCACTGCACTACAGAACGCGCTATTGTGTTTTCTTAGTTACATATTAGGTATTAAAAAAGTAAATGCTTATCGAAAAGAACTGCGAGTTTGCGGTGCAAACTCGACGAGTAAAATGCTTTTAGCATTTTACTCCACTGTCCGGGCTAGGTTTTCTTAGCTAAACACTGGGCGTTAAGAAAATAAATTCTTAACTAAAAAATCCACAGAGAAAAAAAATGCACTTTCCTATTAAAATTTTCTAGTTAAGATATTGACTATTTTTTTAAGTTAGCCTATAGTAACTACAGTTAGTTAAAAGCAACTATCTTTTGACCTCGAATATAAAGTTAGGGTATGCCTGGTATTCTCCTTACACAGCCACAAATGAAAATCTGCATACCCCAACTTTTTTTTCTTTTTTAGGCGGACTTTTTATAATGATGAATTTCGAGCAGACTGTTTTGCATTGCGGAGCGCCGGCTCTTTGCGGAATAAAACCAGCCTGTCTTCTTTCTGTAAATAAAAAAACACTTTTCAATCAGTATTCCAAGATTTTACAGTGGAATTTAGAATTAAAAAATCAAGACACTTTTATAAAAATTGCACGGCGTAACAAAGAACTTTATTTAATTTTTATTTACGACAAAAATCTCCTTGCAAGAACGATTTTTTCTATTCCATCTCAAAAATATCTTTTACAAAAGGGCTACAGAATTTACGAAGGATTTGATTCAGTTTTAACAGAACTTTTAAGCCGCCTTTCAAATTCAAAATCATTTCCGCACGAAATAGGACTTTTTTTAGGATATCCGATTGAAGACGTAATTGGATATGAAAGAAATTTCGGCTGCAACTGCAAATTCTGCGGTGCGTGGGCAGTTTACGGCGACGTAGAAAGTGCAAAATCTAAAATGAAGCTATTTAAGGACTGCAGCAAAAACTGCTGTAAGTTATTAGATAAAGGGGAAGAAATTCCGAGCATCAGCAAAAAATGGAGGAACGAAAATGAAAAAAGCTGTTGTTTATGCAAGTACAACTGGTAACACAGAGGCTATGGCAAATGCTATTGCAGAAGGTGTAAAAGAAAGCGGAGCAGAATTAGTTTTGTCCACAGCAGACAGTGCAGACACTGCAGGCATTTTATCGAGCGATGTAATCTTTTTGGGAAGTCCAGCAATGGGCGATGAAGTTTTGGAAGATTCGATGGAAGATTTTTATACCAAAATTGAATCTTCTTTGAGCGGAAAAAAAATAGCAATTTTTGGCTCTTATGACTGGGGCGACGGGCAGTGGCTTCGCGACTGGGCAGAAAGAATTACAGCAGCCGGCGCAAATCTTCTTAACGGCGAAGGATTAAAAATCAATCTTACACCAGACGAAGACGGTCTTGCTGAATGCCGCAAACTTGGCAAACTTCAGTAAATTTTCAAGCAGAATTGCTTAGAAATTCAAAAAAAAGTCTGATTTATTTGCGCCATTAACTTCTTAAGTCCAGCACAAAACAAATCAGGCTTTTTATTTCAGCAGGATTTTCTTTCAACTAAATTCGTTGAAAGACTTATGCAAACAGCATCATTTCCCTGCCTTGCAGTTTCCTTCACAATCATTTCAACTGCTCTTTCGCCCATATTTGCTTTTTGAACATTCATTGTTGTTAAAGGCGGATTTGTATATTCAGAAACTTCAAGATTATCAATACTTATAAGCGCAACCTGCTGCGGAATCAAAATATCATTTTCGTTAAGGCAGCACATTGCACCAATCGCAACTTCATCAGAACCGCACACAATTGCTCTTGGCAAAGGCTCTCCGGAACTAAAAAGATTTTTTATTGCCTGGTAACCGCCACTCAAATCAAATGCTTCAGCCTTATAAAATTCAGAAATAACAGAAGGATAACCAGAAAGCATCAAAGCCTGCTGCACCCCAAGAACGCGATCATCATTCTGCCCGATATAAATTATCTGCGGATATTTTTTGCTTATTAAAAATTCTGTTGCCTTACGAGCAGTTTCCTGCCTGTCAAACATAACACTGCTAAGACCGTCGCACTTCCATTCCACGCATACAACATTTTCGATGCGATCTTTTATTTTCTGAATAATTTTTTTGTCATCATCGCACTTAATGCTTTGATCAGTAGAAACAAGAATCAGACCGCCAATTTCCTCAGAATGAATAAGTTCATTAAAAAGAACAGGATTCTTAAGTTCATCAAAAAAACGAATAAAACTAACGTGATAATTATTCTGATGCGCTGCCGTGTGAATTCCTGCAATAATTTCAGCATAATACGGACGCCTGAAAACATCAGCACTATTTAAAATAACGCCGATCCTCTTTTCTGCAAAAGCAATGTCGCCCTGCTGCAAAGCCTGAGCCGCCTTGTTTGGACGATAACCAAGCCGGTCAATTACTTCAAGAATTTTTTTTCGAGTTTCAGGTGCCACAGAACGTTCAGTATTTCCGCTGATTACATAACTTACCATGCTGCGTGTAACACCCGCTTCGCGCGCCACATCATTTTGCGTAACAGTTTTTTTTGCTTGCGTACTCATTCCTAAATTATACATAAATTCCGTTGTTTTTGCCATACGTGTAAATTTCACGCATTGACTTTTATTTTAATCTGGAGCAAATTTCTTTACTTCGCGGGCCTTCCGCCACTCACTCATTCCGTTCGGCAGCTGCAGCATAGCCGCAGCCGCTTGCTTCGCAATGGCTCCACGCCCGGCTAAATTTTTTTACCGCCCAAAATCCTTTTCTTACGGCAAAAACCTCTTATCAAAAAAAATCCCCCGCAGGTGCAAAATAATTTCTGCAAGTGCGGAGGAAAAAATTATAAGTTAAAACAGATGAATGTATTCTTGTTAATTATATTCAACAGTTACAACAAAGGTTCCTGCAGTTGATTGAATATACAAACCATTTGTTTGTATTGCTTCAATATATGAAGAATCTGTTATGTAAGTCGTTGTATTAATCGCACCAGATGTGTAAGTTCCATCAGCCCAAGAATCTGCTCCGCTTATTGAACACCAGGCATCAGTAGTTTCTGAAGAAATTGTAACCTTGAGTTTTGTAATGCTAAGGTCAGCAAAAGAAGTAGCTTCAAGAACCTGCGTGAAAGTCGAATCAACTTCTACTTCTACAGATTTTTCTTTAACAATTTCTGTATAAGTTTCAGAAGAATCAATGTAAGTTGCTGTAATTGTTAAGCTGCTTGTATCAGCATAACTGTACCACTGGTTGCTTGCTGTAAGTCCAGAAGTAATTTCAATAGTATTTCCTTCAGAATCCTTAATTGTAACTGCAGTCCAGTCAATATAGAATTCTTCCTTGCTTGTAAGGCTGTCTGATGTAATTTCAAATTCAGCATAAGTTCCGTCTTCAGCAACAGTAACATCTGGAGTTGTAATGTTATCTTCAGCCCAGTCTGATGAACTTGATGACCAAGTATTGCAATACTTAACACCTTCAACACTTCCGCCAGGAATTGTAAATCCGTCAAATACAATCTTAAATGTTTCACTACTTGTTTTTTTACTAATAGAAATACCTGTAAATGATGTGTCAGTATAACAGAAATAAGTTGGATTTACAGAAACATCTATTTCATTTCCTTCAGAATCACTTACGGTTGCAGAAATATTATTGAACCAATCAGAACTGTTTGCATAAGATTCTACTAATTCTGCTGTCCAGGTTACGTTGTCTGTACCTTCAGTTACGGTTGCAGTTGCTTCGTAGGTATCGTATTCTTCTTCACTATCTTCTTTTCCGGCATAAGTTATAACTACACTAGAAGCACTTGCTGCAACTTCTTCATCGAGTGTAATAGTAAGCAGGTATTTTGCTGCTTCCGATGGATCTACAGTTACTGTTATTTCAAGAGTTTTTTCTTCGTCTTCGCTTAATGTTACTGTAATTGTTGCTGTTGTTTTTTCTGTTACAGAACTTGAGCCTGTAATAGTTATTGTGTCAGCATCGTTGTCTACAGTGGCAGTTGCAACACTTGAATCACTTGAAACAGGGCTGAGCATTGTGCCGTTTGTAGTAACATTGATTGTTTTTTCATCACCTGGACCTACAGTTACTTCTGAAGTTCCACTAATGCTGTACTCTTGAGTACCAGAATTTGGATCATCACAGGCAGTAAAATTTACTGCCCCCCCCAACGCAATTAAGAGTGCTGAAAAAATTCCAGCTAATTTTTTAAACTTTTTCATAAATTATCCTCCTTGTGATTTTATGAAATTTGTAAAACTAATTTTAACTATTGCAAAAATCTTCAGTCCTTTTTAGAACCAATATTTCTGCAACAAATTATTCACTTGTGTTTACATTAAAAATATCAAGGCTTTTCATTGCCTTACCATCATAATCAAAGAATGCGTATTTCCATTCGCCCTGCATATCTCCGCCCCAGGCAAAAATTCCCAAAGCTCCGCAATCCGCACTTTCTTCAATTATGTGGCGGAAAGAATTTGCCTGATTAGAAATAGAACCTTCCACAATTGTTGTGTCCGTACTGTTGTAAGTTACCGTCGCTGTAGTCAAATCACTGTAAATTGTGCTTGTATCAGGATCAATCAAATGCTGTGCTGCATAACTTAAATCAGAATAATTTGAATCATATTCGCCGTAATTCCAGTACATTGAACTTTCAACAACCATAACATCCTTTTTATAAGTATCCTTAAAATTTTTTACGTTTTCCCTAAGGCTCGCAATTGTTCCATGACTTGATTCCCACGGATAATAAGAAAGTCCTAAAATATCGTAATCAAGGCTGCTTGAAATTGACTGTGTAATTACGCTAGTTGGTTTTCGATTTGTTACGTGCAGAATGATTTTTATATCGCTGTTAAAACTGCGTACTGCAGTACAGCCAGCTTTTAAGTAGGCAGTAAAATTGTCAGTTCCGACTTTTCCGGAAATTGTAGTAGAAGCGACAGTTGTACTTGAACCGTCATATTTTGTGTGGAGCAAAATTCCTGAATCAATTTCGTTTCCTACCTGAACATAATCTGGCTCACAATTAGCATCTTTCATTGAAGTTAAAACTTCTGTTGTATAAGAAGAAATTTTTTCTGCCATGCCAGTTGCACTTGTTATGCTCTGCCAGCTGTAAGGAATTATCTGCTTTCCTGGATCCGCCCAGGAATCTGAATAATGGAAATCAAGCAGAACTTTTAATCCGGCTTTTTTTGCACGAGCAGCAAGACTGATTGTACGCTCAAGATTGTTCATTCCCTGCGAGTTTGTAAAAGAATCATCAACAACACCGTTTGTTACAGCATTGTCTGGGTCAACCCAAAGTCTAAGACGAACCGTATTTACGCCGTGATTTTTAAGAATTGTAAAAATATCTGTTTGAGTTCCGTCAGTTTCGTAATAACTTTTGCTGCAGTCAGTTTCGTAATAGTAAACATAAGAAGCGTCAAATCCGCGCACATAATCTTCTGGCAAATCTACATCTACTGTATAAGAATCTTTTGTTTCGCGCTCAGCTTCCGTGTCTGTAATTGAACTTGTATCAGCAGAAGGAATTTCATCAGTTGCAGAAGTGTCTGTTACGCCAGAATTGCTTCCCGTATAAGAAGGAATCTGACACGATAATAAAGAAAACATAGCGATAAATCCAAATGTGCATGTTACTAATTTTGATTTTTTCATAATAAATCCTTAAATTAAAGATTCCCGCATCAAGTACAGGAACGACTTTTTGCAGTTCAGACAATTTTGTTGAAACATCTCTAAAACCACCTGAACGCAAGAATAATCCTTTACTCGTCTGCAACTACTGTGTAAGACAAGGCATTTGTAAAGTCGATTGCAAGAGTCTGACCTGAATCACTCACTGTTGCCGCATTAGACGGAATACAATCCTGCATTGTCATTTCATTTTGTGTTGTATACTCATAGCTTGTTGACGTTACAAAAATCTTGAGTTCATTTCCGCTTGCTGCACTTGCAATTACTGAAAGTGGAATTTTATATTCAATTACAGTTGCAGTAGTTCCGCTTTCAAGAGAAGTTTCAACTCCGTCACTTCTGCCTGATGATGAAATCCAAGTGTAATCCTGCATTTCTGGCGTTGAAAGAATGTGACTTAAGAAGAAATCCACGCTTTCAAAACTTGCACTTGTTGCAGGTCCATAATAATTGTTGTAATTAGCATCGCTGCTTGATTTTCCAGTATCGCTTGATGAAGAATTGTCAATTAAAATATTGATTCTATCGCCAGTGCTGAAAGCAAGGTTTCCTTCAACTGCAATATAAAGACTTGTTGCGTCATTTGTAACATAAACTTTGCTCAAGTCATAATTTTCTGCACTTGAATAAGAATCGCTGCTTGATGTTGCACTCTGCCATGCATCTTCATCAAGAACACCGTCCAATGTTACAAGCTGCGGTGTTATGTTTACTGTAAAATCTCTTGTATAAGACGAAGCATTAAGTTCTGGAATAAATCCCTGCACAGTAAAAGTTGCAACAAAATCTTCATCTTTTAAGTCAGTGTCGCATAAAATTGTAATTCCTTCGCTGCTTGTTCCCAAAGTAAAGTTAGAACTTGTTAAACTTACGTCTGTATCATCTGTTGCAAAAGTTAATGTGGCATCACTTGTTAGACTTACAGATGCATTTGTTGGAATGGTGATGTACTTTCCAGTTGTGCTGCTTGCGGTTGAAAAAATAATGCCTTCAGTAATTGTTTCATCAGCAAAAAAAGGTTTTACCGCGATTTTTTGATCTAATGCACCTAAACTTCGGCCTTTCTGATCTCCTTCAGCACAAACAAATCCACTCAATTTTACTTCTACACTGTCAATTGAATTTCCTTTTACAGTTTGTGCATCAAGCAAATAGCAGATTGGTGTCATATTCAAACTGAAAACAGTTCCGCTTTTATTTAAAGAGCCGGCACTTTCGCTTACAGAATTTACTGAATCTAAAATTATTTTTCCTTCAGAAATTTTGTAAACCGTCTGACTTGTCTGCCCTGTGGCAGAAACATAATTTGCTGTTAAACTTCCGTTCAAATCGTAAGTTACAGTTCCGTCATTATTTACAGTTCCAGACATTTTTACTTTTTTGCTAAAATTAATTGCAAGAGTCGCACCCGAAACTGAAGAAAAGTCTGTTGTGGAAATTCCATCAAAATACCAACATTTTCCGTCAATACTTGCAATTCCCGTTGCTTCAGCCAATGCAGTTTCCTGCTCGCTGCTCAAAGTACTCTGCAAAAATTCACAGGAAGAAAACGAAAATATTCCAAGAACACAAACTGCCGCAAAAAACGATTTAAATCTTATTTGCTTGAATCTATTAAAATTCATTTTTTTCATCTTTGCTCCTATTTTTTTAACCATTACTCTACGGTTACAGTTGCAGTTTCCGTAGAACCGTCAATTGTGATTGTAACTTCAGAACCAAGCGTAATTCCTTCAGCAAGAAAATTTACGTAGTAATCTGTACCTTCCCGACCGGCACCGTAAATTGTTCCGCCGTCGCGTTTTGACCATGTACGAAGCCAGGACTTTGCCTTTACCAAAGAAAATTCCACTGAAGTTGTTGTAACGCTCACAGTTTCAGACTTTCCTTCGCCATCTTTTATAGTGATATTTTTTGTTGTATTGTCCCAATCGTTGTAATCTCCAGGAATTGAATAAGATCCGTCGTCAGCAGGAAAATTTGTAAAAACAAAACTTACAGTTGCCGCCTCCTGATTATGAAGACCGTTTGCATTAGGACAGCCAGTTGCAATCAAAGAAAATGCAGCAAACAAAAGCGCCGCACTTAATTTTAGAATATTTTTTTTCATTTCTACTCCATATAAAAACTCAAGAATAAAGTTTGCAGTACAAACTTTTTTAAGATAAAAGTCCTCTAAAACAGTGCGAACCTTTACCTCCTCCTCATTAAAAAATCAGGCTGTCAATTAAAGCGACCAGATTAAGCCCAGCGAAATTTGACTTGATGTTGTGCTTTCATCAAGAGAATTAAGCAAATATGTTCTGTGCGAAGCCTTGTTAAGAGGATCGTCTGCACGATACAAAGAATAATTATTGTCTTCGTAAGGATTCATACCGTAGCAAAAGTGAATCCAGAAAAATGGATTTCCCGGAAGAGGAACACTGTTGATTTTTACACCAGTTGCCAGTCCAAAAGGAACATTTGTTTCATCATCATCTGAATAAGTTCTTACAATAGCTCCAAGATGAACATTCAATGTGTCATTTACATCGCAGGAAATCATAAATGAATTGTAGAGACTTTCATAATTGTAGGAATTTCCGCTTTCCCAATCCTTGTAAGAAAGACTTGCACCCCAGTCAAACACAAGTTTTTTTACGCCAATATCACCAAGACAAACTTCAAGTCCGGCTTCATTGAAATAAGGCACAAATTCTCTGTTTTTACTTGTTGAAGCAGAAAGACGGTCAATATTTGCAACGCCGTAAGCACTAACAGTCAAGTCTTTTTGCAAAATAGAATTAAAGTCGAAGTCGAAGATTGGCTGTGCACGCAAAGTTGCAAGTCCGTTAGAAAGATCGTCTGTGTCGTTCATTACAAATGCTGAATCCAAACCAAGTTTTAAGAATGAAACAGCATTCCAGTCAAGATTCAATGCAGTTGTTAAAGTGTCGGCGCAAATGTTGTTGTAATCTTGAGTATCGCTTCCCCAAACTGAATCTACATTTTCGCCTGCATAACTTTCTTTAAGGCTTACAGTAAGTTTGTCATTTTTTCCAAAATAAGAGAGTCTTCCTGCCAAAGCAAGAGCCTGGCTGTTAAAGTCAATTTCACTTCCAAAAGTTCCAATTCCGTGTGCCTCAAGCTGCAGGAACTCAAAAGGACGTGCTCTTAAATACGCAGAAAGGGCATTTGTTGCTGCAGTGTTATAGAAGAAAAGCTGTTCTGCTGTAGTTTTGCTTCCAAAAGTAAGTGCTGCCTGATAATTATCTTTGTAAGTTACGCTCAAAATGTCATACATTCCGTAGGTTCCAAGCATCTGACTTAAAGCAGCAACGCCACGAATATTAAAGTCGCCTATTTTGCTGAGTTTTTTACCAGTGCGGATTTCTGTAAATCCCTTGCCAACATCATTCCAGCGATCAATAACATTGTAAATTCCTTCAAATTCACTCATTCCGTTAGCTTTTAAGTTTCCGTAGCCCACAAGCACATCGGCATAAGGAGTTTGAATTCCAAGTCCAAGTTTGTTAAAAGAACCGATTCCGCTGTCGTTTCCGTTAGCAATAGGACTGAAGAAAAATGCTGCAAGTTTCTGAAGACCATCGCCCAAAGTTACGTCAGGAACATTTCCCGCATAAGAATTTGACTGGAAAATTACTTTGTCAAAATCCCAAACCGCAATTTCAGCATCAAGATGAAAAACTGAATTTATATCTCCCCAAAACCACCAGTTTGCATTTGAAAGAAAATGATTTGCATCAAGTTCAAATCCCTTTTTTTTGCCTGTAGCAACGTCGCGAATTAAAAAGTCGCTTTGGCTTGTTGTTTCAATCCAAATTCCCTGAAGAACCTTAGATCCGCCGGAAACAGCAACCGCTGCCGGACTTGCATTCGCCTTAATTGCATCCGTTAAATCTTTTTCAAGAGGAACTAAAAATCCGTCACCAGCAGCCTGAGCAAACAAAGCTGCCGACAAAAGCAAAGTTCCTGCAATAGCAATAATTCTTTTCAAAATATTCTCCTATTCAAGTTTGCAAAGCAAATATGCCGCAATAAAAAATCATTTTTTTACTGACTTTACAAAATTTCTGTTTTATCAGTTTTCTTTTTTGTAAAGCTCAATGTCGTCAAAATTACCCCAGCAATCCGGTTCAGTATCAAGATAAATTCCCACAGTAATCTGATTGTTTGTTACAGGAATTTCAATTTCGTACTTTTTCCAAACCTGCCAGCCTTCATTAACAATTTTTGAAGTAATCTGATTTTTTCCATCACCATAATTTGCAGCAAAAAGACGGATATTATCTTCTCCGCCACCGCCCATTGCCCACACGCTAAGCACATAGGTTCCGTTTTCAATATTTGAAAAACTCTGACTCAAAATTGACTCAAATCCACTTCCAAGCCAATATTTATAAGTCCATTTTCCTGTATGAGCATTGCCTTTGTTGTTTTCCATATAGCACGCAGTTGAAGAACCGTTTAAAGTCCAGTTTCCAAGTTTACCGTTTTTAATCTGCGGACCAGTTTCAAAAGAAGGATCTTCTATCAAATTAACTTTTGTACTTATTTCAACATTTATGTGAGGCTTAAATGAAGAGCCTTCAATTGTTCCGTAAAGTTTAACAACACCAGATTTTGTTTCTGCAGCCCAATCATGAGAATCCCATTTTACAGGAACAAGATATTCTCTATCGTTCGTGCGCACAACTTTTATAGAATCAGGAAGTTTTGGAGCAATTCCAGGCTTTGTAACAACTGAAGTTTCGTCAGTAACATCATAAACAGCAAATTCAGAAGCATTTTTTGCACTTCCGCCCCAAACATTTTTCATTTCGCCTTTACCGCGCACAAGATTCCATACATCAGCAGAAGGCAAAACTCTTCCTGTAAAATCAAACATTGCCTGATTTTCCCAGGTTGCTCCCTGTGTACTGGAAAGTCCCGCACCTTTTACAGGAAGCCACGCTGGTTCCCAATAGAACACTCCAACTCCGCCTTTAACACTTGCAACCGCGTCAATAATGTCACGGATGGCAGTTGCCTGTCCTTGAACAGAAGCCTTATATCCGTCATTTGCAGCACTAAAAATCATAAAGTTGTTGCCCTGATCATCGCCATCTTCTTCAGTAAAGCCGTACGCAGTTTCCACAACCGCCATTTCCTTGCCGTAACGTTTTGAAAGATCTTCAAGATTTTTCTTCAAATCTTCTTTAGTTCCATGCCAATACGTATAAAAAGAAAGACCTATGATGTCATAGTCAATTTTTGCCTTTTTTACCTCATCAAAAACATAGCGATAAAGCTTATTGTCACCGCCGTCAGCAAGATGAACTACAATTTTAATTTTTTCGCCATTTTCTACAGAACGCACACCTTTTGAAGCAAAATCAAGCAGGCGCAAAAATTCCTTCATTCCGCCAATTTTTTCTCCGTTGGCAGACCATGTTTTTCCAATCGGCCACATAAATCCGCCGTTAAGTTCATTTCCAATCTGAACCGCATCCGGATAACAACCCGCATCAATAAATTTCTGAAGAGATTCCGCTGTAAACTTCTGCACTTCTCTTTCAAGAGCCTTTGCATCAAGATTTTTCCAGTCCTGAGGCATATTCTGTTTGCCAGGATCAGCCCAGGTATCAGAATAATGGAAATCAATCATAACTTTTAATCCGGCTTTTTTTGCACGAACTGCCATCGGAATATCCACTGCCACGCTGTTATTTCCGCCACCGTAAGCCTGACCCTTTTTAGCAATCAATTTTCCACTTGCATCATACAAATCAGCCTCGTAAACAGGATTATTCCAAACGCGAAGTCTAATCCAGTTAACTCCATTTTCCTTAAGAATATTAAACAAATCGTCTTCTTGACCACGTGCATTGTAAAATTTAGCACCGTGCTTTTCCAAATCAGAAAGCGAACTGATATCAGCACCCATCATAAAATCGTCCGAAAGGTTCGCCACTTCTTCCACAAGAATATTTTGTTTTACTCCGTCAGCCGCAGAATTTTTTGCAAAAGCAAATCCACCCGCAACAGCAAGAGAGCAGAGCAAAACGACAAAAACTTTTTTCACCTAAAGCCTCCTGTTTTTTAGTCAACGTGCATAATTTACACGCGTTGATTTATTCTAGGGTAAGCCCGAATTTTCTACTTGTCAAGAAATATTTTTTAAAGATTTCTATTTTTTTTATCTGGAGCAAATTTCTTTACTTCGCGGGTCTTCCGCCACTCACTCATTCCGTTCGGCAGCTGCGCCTTACCGCAGCCGCTTGCTTCGCAATGGCTCCACGCCCGGCTAAATTCTTTTTACCGCCCAAAATCTTTTTCTTACGGCAAAAATCTCTTATCAAAAAAATCACCTATCCACAAAAAGCACAAAATCCGCTATGCTCTTATCTATGACTACTAAAGATGCTTTGAATCAGCCTTATTTAGATTCACTTTTGCAGCGTTTTTTACTCTATGTTAAAACCTGCACGCAAAGTAACGAAGAATCAGCAGATAATGGAATTATGCCAAGTTCAAAAGACGAGTGGAATCTTGCAAAAATTTTATGCGATGAACTGAAATCACTCGGTCTTAAAAATGTTCAGACTACAAAAGACTGTTATACTTATGCTTATTTTCCTGCAAGCGAAGGAATGGAAAATCTTAAAAGTTTTTGTCTTCTTTCGCACATTGACACTGTAGAAGAAGTAAGAGGAAAAGACGTTAAACCTTTAATTCACAAAAACTATTCCGGCGGAAGAATTTTTCTTAATGACAAATATTTTTTAGACAGCGAAACAGACGAAAATCTTGCACTTGCAGCAAAAGAAGGCGACACAATCATAACTTCGAGCGGCGACACTCTTTTAGGCGCGGACGACAAAGCTGGAATCAGCGAAATTATGAGTGCAGTTGAATTTCTGACTAAAAATCCGCAGATAAAGCACCGTGCAATTGAAATTATCTTTTCTCCAGATGAAGAAACTGGGCACGGTATGGACAAGGTTCCTCTCAATTTGATTAAGTCAAAATACGCATACACTGTTGATGGCGGACACTTGGGCGAACTTGAAACAGAATGTTTTAATGCATTTAAAAGCGAAGTCACTTTTTACGGAAAATCCGTTCACACAGGAAGTGCAAGAGCAAAACTTGTAAATGCCGTAAGTATGGCAGGCGCGTTTACAGCAAATCTTCCGCGACAGGAAATGCCGGAAACCACTGACGGAAGAATGGGATTTTATGCACCAATGAACATCGAAGGTTCAATAGAAGAATCAAAAGTCACTTTGATTTTAAGAGACTTTTCCATGCAGCAAATGGAACGCAGAAAGCAGACTGTAAATTTAATAGCAGATTCTGTTGCAGCAGGTTTTGGCGGAGAAGTTAAAGTCTGCCATAGCCAGCAGTATCTGAATATGAAAGATGAACTTGATAAAAATCCGCAGATTGTAAAAAATCTTGTTTCAGCTTACAAAAAATGCGGAATCGAACCTTCATTCACTCCAATACGTGGCGGAACAGACGGTTCGCGTCTTACAGAAATGGGAATTCCATGCCCTAATATTTTTACAGGAGGACACAATTTCCATTCGCGCTACGAGTGGGCTTCGCTAAGTCAAATGTCAATGGCAACAGCAGTTTTAATTGAACTTATAAAATCTGAATCTTAAAAAATTTTTAACGGCAGAACATTGCTGATTTTTACGATTTTTTTGTAAAAAAGAAAAATTTTCTTAGATGTAAAAAAATCATCAAAAAAATCCGTTTATATAAAGTGAAATAAAATAAAAATTCTGGAGAAAAAAAATGTACGAATATCAAATAGAAGGCGGCTTTCCAATCAAAGGAACAATCCATGCAAGCGGAAACAAAAATGCAGCTCTTCCCTGCATTGCGGCGGCGGTTTTAACTTCGCAAAAAGTTACTCTGCGCAATATTCCCGAAATTGAAGATACTGCGGTAATGTTTAAAATTCTTGAATCACTCGGTGCAAATGTAAAAAAAATCGAAGCGAACACTTGGGAAATCGAGGCAAAAAATCTTGTGCGAAACGATATTCCAGGCGACTTAAGTAAAAAAATCCGTGCGTCAATTCTTTTTGCAGGTCCACTCCTTGCACGACAGGGAAAAGTTATTCTTCCGCCGCCTGGAGGAGACGTTATAGGACGCCGCCGCCTTGACACTCATTTTCTGGCGCTTACTGAACTTGGAGCCCGCGTTACAACAGAAGGCAAATTCGAATTTGTTGCAAATAAACTTGTTGGCGCGGATATTTTTTTAGACGAAACTTCCGTTACCGCAACCGAAAATGCAGTTATGGCGGCGGTTCTTGCAGAAGGACACACAATAATTACAAATGCAGCAAGCGAACCTCATGTGCAGGATTTGTGCAATATGCTCAATAAAATGGGCGCAAAAATCAGCGGAGTCGGTTCAAATATTTTAAATATTGAAGGCGTAAAAAAACTTAACGGATGCGACTTTACAATCGGACCGGATTTTATGGAAATCGGTTCATTTATAGGACTTGCAGCCGCAACTCACGGTTCAATAGAAATTACAGGAGTAAATCCAAAAGATATGCGGCCAATGAGAATTGCCTTTAACAAGCTTGGAATTCGCTGGGAAATTGAAGGAAATGTTTTAAGCGTAAGTTCAGCACAGGAAATGAAAGTAAATACTGACTTAGGAGGAATGACTCCAAAAATTGATGACAGTCCGTGGCCGGGATTTCCGCCGGATTTAACTTCAATTATGACAGTTGTTGCAACTCAAGTTGAAGGAACTGTTTTAATTTTTGAAAAAATGTTTGAAAGCAGAATGTTTTTTGTAGACAAGCTGATTGGAATGGGTGCACGCATAACACTTTGCGATCCACACAGGGCAGTTGTTTCAGGATCTACGCTTTTGCACGGCGATCATTTAGTTTCGCCAGATGTACGGGCAGGAATGGCAATGGTAATTGCAGCAATGGCAGCTCACGGAACAAGCAGAATCAGCAATGTTTATCAAATTGAGAGAGGCTATGAACATTTGGTAGAAAGACTTCAGTCTTTGGGCGCGCACATAAAGCGAGTTGATGTAGACTAAAATCAGAGTAAAAAATCAGATCTATTTTAGAAATTCATTTTTTTTCAAGAGGACAGAAATATGATACAAACAACAATGAAAGACTTAACAAAAGAACGGCTGATGATCCGCAACACAAATCCTGTGCGGGCAAACGTTCTTCTTATGCTGGTTAACGCTGTAAAGCAAATGACAATTGACGAAAGGCGTCCAGAATCGCCGGAAGATTTTGCAAAGGCAGCAAAAAAAATGTACGCTGAAATTCAAAACACAATTCCTGAATACCAGAAAGGCCACGCTGATACTTCAGAACTTGAGCAGGAATTAAAAGAACTTGAAGCTTTTTTGCCGCAGACACTTTCACCAGAAGAAACTGAAAAAATTGTAAAACAGGCAATTGATTCTCTGCCAGAAGAGCAGCGCGTACTAAAAAACATAATGCCAAAACTAAAATTTGTGGAAGTCATCGATATGAAAATTGCAAAGACCGCCGTTGATAAATTTCTTAAGCAATAAAATTTTTCTAAGATAAACTTTATTTTTTAGCGGACAGTCAAAAAGTAAAGTCAGAAAAATTCATTTTTTGAATCTAAATGACGTAGTTTCCAAGTCGGAATAACTTACTTCCTTGCACTTACCTAATGATTTTTTCCACTGAACTATCTGAATGCCTCGCTAAGTTACAAATCCGTCTGTCAAATCAGTTTAAGGGCATCTGGTAAAAACCATTTTTCAGTACTTTTTTATCAGATGCCTGTGCCTTTTTATTCATTGATATAGAACAAATTAAAATATCGCATTTTAAGACAGATTTTTATTTTTTCACTTCGTTTTTAAGTTCTTTTCCCGCAGTAAAATCAGCAAAATTATCAAGCGTAACCTGAGCAATATTTGCAAGTGCAGTTGACGTAAGAAATGCCTGATGTCCTGTAATAATAACATTCGGGAAGGTTAAAAGTCGTGCAAGCACATCGTCAGTTACAACTTCAGCAGACAAATCTTTAAAGAAAAATTCACTTTCTTCCTCATAAACATCCAAAGCTGCACCGCCAATATATTTATGTTTAAGTGCGTGAACTAAAGCCTTTGTATCTATAAGAGCACCACGCCCTGTATTAATAATAACGGCATCTTTTTTCATCATTTTTGTTGTATCGTGATTTACAATGTGCCTTGTTTGCTCCGTAAGCGGACAGTGGAAAGTCAGAACATCACTCTGCTTAAAAATAGTTTCAAGATCAACATAAGAAAAACCGTTTTCTCTAGCCCAATCGCTGTTTGGATAAGGGTCATAGCAAATTATTTTCATTCCAAAGCCTTTTAAAATGCCAGCCATAACGCGCCCGATTTTTCCAGTTCCAAAAACGCCAGCCGTAAGTCCGTACAAATCGCGTCCTGTAAGACCTTCGAGATTAAAATTTGCAGTTTTTGTGCGCAGATAAGCCTGCGGAATATGACGTGTTAATGCAAGCAAAAGAGCAACTGCATGCTCAGCAACAGCGTGCGGAGAATAAGCCGGAACACGTGCAACCTTGATTCCAAACTTCTGTGCTGCAAATAAATCCACATTGTTAAATCCGGCGCAGCGTAAAAGAACAATTTTTACACCACAGTCCTTTAAAACCTGAATTACAGCTTCATTCAAAACATCGTTTACAAAAACACAAACTGCATCAAAACCTTTTGCAGTAAACGCAGTTTTTTCATTTAATCTGAACTCAAAATATTCAAGTTCAAAATTTCGGGATAGATTTTCATTTTCAAAAGCCTGCCTGTCGTAAGACCGAGTGTCATAAAAAGCAATTTTCGCCATATTTTCCTCCGCATAAAATTATAAATCATTTCTAGAATTTTAGAAATTTATCTTGAGAAACTCATTAAAAATTTTTGGCTTAGAAAAATAAATTAAAATACCGCAGATTTTTTTTTGCTAAAAACTGTGCTTTTTGTTAACAAAAATTTTTCTTCATCAGCGGAATTTCATCAGTAAACGACGCGCGCTGTTAGCAAACAAAATTTTCTGTAAAAAAAAAGCAATTTCTTTGTTACTGATTCAACAGTTTTTTATAATAAATTTTATAATCAATGTAGCAGATTAAAATACTCGCAATCCATCCGACTGGACTTGCAATCCAAACTGCGTCTATTCCCAAAAATTGCACAAAAATATGAGGAAATACAACCCGCAGCGTAATATTCACAACATTTGCAATTGTAAAAGCAAACATTCTTGAACTTCCGCGCAAAACGCCATCAGAATTCTGCTTAAATCCCAAAATGCAAAGAACTATGCTCATATAATTTAAATATTTTACCGCAGTTATGCGTGCTGTTTCAGAAATTGCGTCTCCTAAAAAAAGAGAAATAATTGGATTCATAAAAATCCGTATAAAAACAAAAAATAAAAGTCCCGAAACAAAACTTAAAAAATTCGATGCAAAATATCCGCTGGAAATTCTTTTGACTTTTCCAGCCCCAAGATTCTGTGCCACAAAAGTAGAAAAAGCTGTACCAGAAGCAACCATCGCAACTGAACCCAACTGCTCAATTCTAAGACCAACAGAAAATCCTGCAAGTGCCTGAGAGCCAAAACTATTTACCGTAGACTGAATTAAAAGAAGCCCGATTGAAATTGTACTCTGCTGAAAAATTGACGGAAGCGCAACTTTCAAAATTGAAGCTAATTCAGAAAATGAAAAAATGCTTAAAGAAGAATTTTTATTTTCATCAGTATTTTTATCGTCATCTGCAAAAAGAAAAATCTGACGCATAAAAACTACAAACGAAAGCACACAGGAAATTCCCTGTGAAATCAAAGTTGCCCAGGCAACTCCTGCAACTCCTGCATTTAATTTTATAACAAAAAACAAATCGAAAAAAATATTCAGCACTGAAGAAAAAATCAAAAATAAAAGCGGAAAATTTGACTTTCCAAGGGCATTAAAAAGTGCTGAAGTTACGTTGTACATAAACAAAAACGGCAGACCCAAAAACCAAATTCTTAAATAAATCACGCTCATATCAAGAATATTGTCCGGGACTTTTAGCAAAATCATAAAAGTTCTGCCTAAAACAATTCCAAGCACGCCTAAAAAAATGCTTAAAATCAAAAATGCAATAAATGAAGTAAAAATTGCGGTTTTCATTTTTTTTAAATTGCCTGCGCCAAAATGCTTACCAACAACCACCGCCGCTCCAACTCCGCCGCCGTTCGCAATAAAAATAAAAACATTTACAAGTGCCAGACAGGCACCCACAGCAGCAAGCGCATCTTCACTTACAAAACGCCCAACAACTGCAGAATCTACAAGATTATAAGCCTGCTGAAAAAGATTTCCCAGCATTATTGGCAGAAAAAAAATTGTGAGCGCAAAAAGAGGATTTTTTGTTATTAAATAATCTTTTTCCATATTGATTGCAAAAATTAAAAAAAATGCCGGACTTTATAGCATTTTTTGTTAAGAAAAAATTTTCGCGGTAACAAGTAATTTTTTTGCCGGCAGAAAATTCTTTCACCAACACGCGGTACACGGAATGTCAAAAATTTCTTGTTAAGAAAAAATTTTTCTTCATCACAGAAAATTTTCTTAGTAACTCACGCCATGCAAAATACGCAGACTTTTTCTTAATGAGAGAATTTCTTTTTTAAGAAAAAATTCTCTCGCCTCTGGCAAAAATTTATTTCAAATCACTAAGTTTTTTATCAATTCGATTTGCAACGTAATTTTGCACTTTAAATGCGTATTCTGATTCGCTCGATGAAGCATAAATTTCAGTTTCATTTTCTGAATCGCGGAACAAATTTACAGTGTAATTTTTTCCAGCACAATTAAGACGCAGCTCAATGTCAGGATTTTTTGAAAGAATAAAATCGTCAGCAAGCCATTCACTTGCACTCTATGTTAAGAGTGATTTGGCTGCTGATTTTGAAGCTGCACTTGCTACAATCGCTCCTGATGAAGGTATTATTGAAGTTCCGAAAGCGTAATATATTAATCTTATTAATGATAAGGCGAGGGCGTTTATTCGCCTCCGCCTTTTTCTATTTATAACTATGTTTAATCAAATTGAAAAATTAGCATCTGCTATTAGAAATGATGTTGTTGCAGGATTAAGAGGTTATCATACTAATCTATCCATGTCCATGGAACAATTATGTTAGGATATAGTAGATGAACGATTACAAATTCTAAAAGAATATTCTTTAAAAGGGGTATTACCTGTTAAAGATTTATAC
>CAVCIJ010000033.1:0-5300 GCA_963601995.1 bacterium
GCAAAGTTGAAAAAAATATTCGCAACAATAAGCGACGCAAAAACCAGAAGCGAATAAAAATAATATTTCAGGCTTATTGAAACAATTCCTTCTTTTGAAAGATTCTTATCCAGAAGAAAAACCGTCGTGGCATCCGAGATATTCAGCGTAAGAATCGGAACAAAAAGCCCCACAGTCGCAGAGTACAAATCGTAAGTTCCATATTCCGCAGAAGTAAGCACGCTCGTGTACAGCGGAACAAGAAAAAACGCCAGCAGTTTAGTTCCAAACTGCCCAAGCGTGAGAAAAACTATATTTTTTGCAAGATAACGTTTGCCTTTCATATGTTACTCATATAATTTTTGTTAATTTTGATTTAATTTTTTTGAACACAGCATCTCCATTGGCACCGCCTAAAAAAAGACGCCGCCTTAAAAAAGATGGCTGGCTGTTCTTCTGCGCTCTTGAACCAAGATCCGCTTTGGACTACAACCTTATAAAATCAGCACGAAAATGCACAAATCAAGTTTTCTTTACAATTTCGTAGCTCAAGCCCACAATTTTTACACCGCCCATAAAATCCAAACTAATATTAAGGCGTTTGTTCCGCTTGTTTACAGCAACTACTTTTCCGCTCATATCTTTAAACGGACCGTTTACAATTACAATGCGGTCATTTTTGTCAAATTCAACAGGAATAATTCCCATCACACTTCCGCAATTTATAATTGACTTTACAATTTCCAAATCCTTGTTAACTAAAGGATGAATGTCTGTATCTGAAGGCAAAAATCTTAAAAAACCCTTACCATTCCTAAAAAATCTGAATTTTGAAAAATCATTTTCATCGCTTTCCAAAAAAACATAACCTGGAAAAAACTGTTCAAAATATTCCTTACCAGTTTTTAGCCGCATCTTTTTTTTTAGCAGATGAATAATTCCGGGTGCAGTCTGTAAAGATTTTTCTGCAAAAAGTTCAATACTTTCCTTAAATTTTTCTTCCAGCCCAGTTCGCACCGAAATACAGTAAATGCTCATTAACTCTCCGCAATTTAAAATGATTTCTAAAATTCTTATGCAAACAGCAAGGCATTTTATCATTCATTTTTTATTCTTTAAAGTTCGTTAAAATCATTTTTAGTAGAGGGCATCTCTAAAAAATTCCAATCTTCAGAGACTACCTAGAAGTAAAAACTCACTTTTCAACATTCAAATTTTTTTCATCAGAATTACAAGCTTTGTCTGCCGCGATTTTTTTTGCCTCATTATTTTTTTTAATTACAGCCCGATTTGTATAATGAATAATCGCAAATAAAACTATCATAAATAAAATAGTTGTCGCCAGCAAAATTATGCAGCTTCTTTCTTCCATAAATTGAGAAACAATAACTGCCACGCAATTTATTATCTGAAAAATCAAAACTACATACAGCGCGCCCCATTTTGAAAATCCCAAATGCAAAAGTTTATGATGCAAATGCGATGAATCTGGAGACATAACAGGTCTGTGGTCGCGCAATCTTCTCCAGATCGCAGCAATTGTGTCAAAAACAGGAAACGATGTAAGCACAACCATAATAAGAAATTTATTGTATTCAAAGGAATCGCCTGAAGTGTAAAGCGGAAGAATTGCAATCATAAAACCCAAAAACTGACTTCCTGCATCGCCCATAAAAATTTTTGCAGGCGGCCAGTTAAAACACAAAAATCCTAAAATTGCACCCGCAAGACAAAAACAAATGCCGGCTTCCATATTTTTTGAAAGAAAATATAAAATTCCAAGAACAAGAACGCTTGTAAAACTCAAGGAACCACAAAGCCCGTCCAGTCCGTCAATCAAATTGTAGGCGTTTATAACTCCCAAAATCCAAACGAATGTTAAAATAAAACTCAAAGGTGTTGGAAGAATCCAGCCAAAAATCTGCTTAAAACGAAATCCTGAAACTGACACTATAAAAACTGCCAGAATCTGAAAAATCAGTTTTACAAACGCAGGAAGATTTTTTAAATCATCAATAAGACCAAATGTAAAAATAATTGCACCGGCAACAAAAAGCGGCAATGTTTTCCAAAAGTTAATGGTATCAGTAAAAATTAAAAACAGACCCGCAGAAATAAAAAATCCAGCTAAAATTCCAACTCCGCCAAGACGCGAAATATTTCCAGTGTGAATTTTTCGTTCATCAGTGTAATCATAAACACTGTACTTTTTGCACAGTTTTATAATCAACGGCATAGAAATGAAGGAAATCAAAAATCCAACTATTGTAAAGATAAAGATATTTTTCATAAGAAACAAAGTACCCCCCCCCACGCATATTTTTGCAGCAGGAGGAAACGCTATTTTTACTCCAAGATTTTTATTTCTTAGAGAATTATAACATTTTTATTCTTTCATAAAAAGTCAAAAATAAAAGTTAACAGCACCTTCGGCATACCGCACTCAATTTGCATTCACAAATGTAATTACAGAAATTGTTGTTGTTATCAGCGACGCTAAAGTCGTTATAACTCCAGCGTAGCGGTTAAAATAGTAAGTAAAAGAATTTGTCTGCACAGTGATTGTTGATTCAGGCGTTATAAAATCAGATTCAGAAAGTTTTTTACCATTTATATCAACAATTTTCATTTGATTGCCAGAATTTTTTTCCTTGTTGAATCCGCCGGCAAGTCCAATATAGTAGTCCGCTTTTCTGTCAGGAATATATGGAAATCGTCCCGGATTATTTACAGCACCTGCAACAGTAACAAAATACTGCCTGAATGGAATAATGACTGTGTCATTTGGCTCAACTTTTAACTGCAAATTAAAATTCGAATTAAAAAGAATTTCATCAATATTAAGTGGAATAGTTTTTTCCGCACGGATAATATAAGCATTTTTTCTGTCAGCAATTGCAGAAGTAAAAAGAACAGAATTATTTCTGATAAGATAAACGTAGTCAGTTCCGTATTCAAAGCGTAAAATTCTTCTTGTAGAACTTTCAAGGCTTTCATCAGAATCTGCCTCAGAGTTTACCTGAACTGCACCTTCCACAAATATAACAGGCTTAAGCGTTGTATACGAATAAATTGAAATGCTGTCGTAAGATTTTAGTTCGTAATTTGCATCAAAGTCAGATTTGCCAAGATATATTTTTTGACCGCTTTCCAAACCTTTGCCACTGTTAACAGACCGTGTAAGTTCAATACACCTTGTATCTGCAAATTCTGTAAGACCGCCGCCGTAATAATCTACAAGTTCCTTTAAATTTTCGTCTTCCAGCAATTCATAAATGCCCGGACGTTTTACACTTCCTGAAATGCCAACGATACGTGAAATTCGATTCAGCGTAATAACATCCCCCGGACGCAAATAAGGATTTTCGCTTAAATCACCATCACGATTTGCCTTAAATAAGTCATAAGTCTTCTTTTTTCCGTTTGCTGAAGTTACGCTGATATTGCGCAAAGATGAATAAGCTGTTGTAATTCCAGAAACAACTTCAGAAAGCCTGGTTAAAGCCCAGACAGAACGCTCTGAAGTTTTTTTTACTTCGCCATTCACTACAACCTTATACAAAGCAGGACTTAATAGAACAAACTGAACGCCACTGAGCGGATAATTTTTTGATACAATTTCTTCAACCTGTTTTTTTAATGTAACGTAAGATTTGCCGGCTGCATCCAAAACCGCCAGATTTGAAACGCGGATTTTATATGTTGAATCAACCGCAATCGTGTAGGAAACCGCAGTTCCGTTTGCAGCATAAGTTAAGCTGTAAACATCACCGGCTGTAACAAGATAATCAGGATTTGACATTGCTTCCTGAACTGAAGTTGAAAAATCTGATGAATCAAACTCATTTTGCTCAGAAACATATTCCCCCCCCAATCTCCAGAATCTGAAAAAAAACTTCTGCTTGAATCAAAACTATTGTAAAAATCAAAAATATTTTCTTCAGAACGATTTTGAGAAGGAGATTTTGAACTGTCTGAATTTTTTGAATACTGAGAATTTTGAGAATTTAATGAAGAACTTATAAAATTTTGTGCCAGTAAAGATTCAGAAAAAGAAAAACTTAAAACTAAAAAAACAAAAAATATTTTCTTTGTCATAAACTTTTCCCCTTAAATTTCTGCATTATTTCAGGATCTTTTTTTATGTTGGAAATTGCATTAAGTGCAAAAACAATAAAGATTGAAATAAAAAACGCTGCAAATGTAATTATGATGCAAAGCTTGCCACGACCAGAACCAGACTTTTTATCTGGAATTTCAGCATATTCCAGAATTTGAAAAATCGGCTGTTCACTCGCCATTGTAATTTTTAAAGTTTCGTACTGTGCCTTAAGCTGCTTGTAAACTTCTTCCTGAACAGAAACTTCCATTTTTATAAGGCTCGTATCCATCACAATAGAAGGTGCTGCGTTTGGAGAATAAACATTGCTCACAGAAGATTCAATTTCTTGAATTTGTTTTTGCAGAATAACAATTTGATTGTAGGCGGAATTTATGTTTTCTTCAAGATTTGTTTTTTGGAGTTCATTTTTATTCAGTCCCAAATCTTTAAAGCGCTGCTCAAGAAATTCCACAACATAATTTACAACTGACTGTGCAAGAACAGGATCAGTATCTGTAAAACTCAGCGTAAAAATTCCTGAATCCTCGTCAAAATCGCAGGTAAGTTTTTTTTGCAGCATTCTGCGGCTCTCAGCCTTAGGAGATTTTTCGATTTTCCATTCTTCAATAAAATTATATTTTTTTATTACAGAATCCAAAACCGTATTTGAATTTACAAGATATTTTGCAAGTTCACTGTAAGAAATTCCGTTAGAGGAAGGCAAATTAATGCCGGCCATACTAGCCATGCTCGCAAGATTTCCTAGAGAAGAACTAGAAGAATCATCCCTGTTATTTATAAGCATTTCTGCTTTTGGAGTATATTTATTTGGAAGATATGATTTTTCTGGAGGAAGAATAAGAGATATAATGGAAAAAACAAGCGAAAAAACAGCAGCAAAAAGTGTAAGACCAATTACAATCCATTTTCTGTTCCAAATAACAGCAAGCAGATCAATCAAAGAAATTTCATCATCTTTAAACTTTTCATCAGTTTCTTTAAGTTCAAGTTCATTACTCACTTCTTCTTTTTTTCTCATAATTTAAGTATTTTATATAATTTTGAATAAATTGCAACAAACGCACTTTCTGTGAAATTTAATTTTTGCTAAAAAAGCCTAGCCCGCTATGGAGGCCCGAAGTTCCGGCGTGAAGCGTAGTTACTAGTGAAATTCCCTATCTAACAAAAATTTATTGCTTAACAAAAAATCCGCGAGTTT
>CAVCIJ010000034.1:0-5328 GCA_963601995.1 bacterium
TTCCTGCGATGAATATAAAAGCGATATTTTACTTTTAAAAAATTCAATTCAGGAATTAAAAAAACTTCTTAACGACTTTAAAAGTGATGATTTTGAAAATTTTCTAAAAAAAGCACTTGTTCTTTTAAATAAAATTTCATCGCTTTCAAAAACACTCAATGCCTACGCATACATAATTTATTCAACTGACACAAATTCCTCTGAAAAACTTGGCAATCTCGAACTTGTAAAAAATCTTCTTCTTGGCGAAGAAGAACAGACTTTGCGCTTTCAAAAAATACTTGGAACAAATCAAAATCTAACTGACGAATTTCTTGAAAAAAATCCAGAATATTCTGACTTTAAATTTTTTCTGAAAAACTGCATTCAGGAATCTTTTCACAAAATGAGTGATGAAGAAGAAAAACTTGCCGGAGAACTTTCGCAAACTGGAAGTGAAGCATGGAGTCTCTTACAGGAACAGATAATTTCCAATCTTCACGACGAAAAATCAAACACATTCAATTCACTTCGCGCAATGGCAGCAAGCAAAGATGCTTTGGTGCGAAAAAATGCTTATCTTAAAGAAATTGAACTTTTAAGGCAGAATGAAATTGCACTTGCTGCTTCACTCAACAATTTAAAAGGGCAGACAGTCATTCTGAATAAAAAAAGAAAATGGACGAGTGCGCTCGAAAAATCCTTGTTTACAAGCCGCATTTCAAAAAAATCAATAAATGCACTTTTTGATGCAATAAAAGAAAGTCTTCCAATGTGGCGAAAATATTTTATGGCAAAGGCGATGATTTTAAGAAAACTCAATCAGACAAAAAGCGAAACTGCAGGAACAAAGGGCGAAAAAGGAATTGCATTTTACGATCTTTTTGCACCAATTATTTTTGATGATAAAAATCAAAATAAAACGCAGCAAAGTCCTGTTTCAAAAATCTGGACTTTTGAAGAAGCAGAAAATTATGTAACACAAAAATTTTACGCATTTTCCAAAGATATGGGAGATTTTGCAAAAAACGCTTATGAAAAAAACTGGGTCGACTTTCCTGTAAAAAAAGGAAAAGTTGGCGGCGCTTACGATGAAGATTTTCCAAAAGGACATCAGTCGCGCATTCTTGTAAATTTTACCGGAACTTTCAGCGACATAATCACACTTGCGCACGAAACCGGCCACGCCTATCATTTTAGCTGTTTAAAAGGACTTCCTTCAATTTTTTATGACTATCCTATGACTTTAGCAGAAAGTGCAAGCACTTTTGCAGAAACAATTGTAAAGCAGGATATGAAAAAAAATACCTCTGGCAAAGACAGAATTCTTCTTTTGGACTTTGATCTTCAGGATGTAAGCCAGGTTCTTGTAGACATTTATTCAAGATTTTATTTTGAAAATTCAGTTTTTGAGCAAAGAGAAAAATCATCTTTAAGTGCGCAGGATTTTTGTAATCTGATGAAAAAAGCACAAAGCGAATCTTACGGAGACGGATTAAATTCTGAACGCCACGAATATATGTGGGCAGTAAAATCGCATTATTATATTCCAGACTTTGATTTTTATAATTATCCTTATGCCTTTGGTCAGCTTTTTGCATCAAGCCTTTATCAAAAAAGTCTGGCGGAAGGAAAAGAATTTGCAAACGAGTACAAAAAACTTCTCTCTAAAACAGGAAATTTTTCCTGCGAAGATTTATGTGCTGAATGCGGATTTGACATTGGCAAAAAAGAATTTTATCTTGAAGCAATGAAAATTTATTTTGATGAAATCGAAGAATTTTCAGACTTTGCTCAAAAACTTTAAAATCACTCTGGCAGTTAAAATCAGTAAAATAAAAAAAAACAACGCAGATTTTAGGATTTTTTTTAATCACCAGAAATCCGCGCTGTTTATTAAATCTCTAAAAATCAAAATTTTTAGAGATGGTTTTATAAAAAAAATTTTTTACTTTACAAATTCTTTTTTCAGGAAATCAAGATTCAATTCCGGATAAAGAACATGAGATGAAAGAAGTTTATTTACTCTCAGGCGGGCTTCATTTACGCTTTCGTCAGAAATTTCAATTTTACCCTTTGCCTTTTTACCTTCCTTTGTAAGACCAGGCTTTGTAGATTTCAAAACAAAGTCAATAATTGAAGCAACTTCCTTCATATCATTTTCATCCATTCCAAGAGTTGTAAGTCCAGGAGTTCCAATTCTAATTCCAGAAGTCCACCAGGCACCATTTTTATCGTATGGAAGAGCATTTGCATTTGCAGTAACGCCGCACTTAAAAAGAGCCGCTTCTGCCTGCTTTCCTGTAAGCCCATAAACTGTAACGTCAACAAGCATAAGGTGATTATCAGTTCCACCAGTTTGCAAAGGCATTCCATAAGATTTGCATGCCTCTGCAAGTGCCTGAGCATTTTTTACCACATTGCGCGCATATTCCTGATAAGACGGAGTTCTGGCTTCCTTAAAAGCAACTGCCTTTGCTGCCATAACATGACCTAAAGGTCCGCCTAAAACCATAGGACAACCCTTGTTTACATAGTCAGCAAATTCTTTTTTGCAAAGAATCATTGCTCCGCGAGGACCGCGCAAAGTTTTATGAGTTGTAGTTGTAACAACATCAGCCCATTTTACAGGATCATAATCATCAGTAAAAACTTTTCCTGCCACAAGACCTGCAAAGTGTGCCATGTCAACCATGAGAACTGCTCCGCACTTGTCAGCAATTTCGCGGAAACGGCGGAAATTTATTTTTCTAGGATAAGCGCTAAAACCGGTAAGCAAAATCAAAGGCTTAACTTCCATAGCCTGCTTTTCAATCGCATCGTAATCCAAAAGTCCGGTTTCCTTATCAACTCCGTAAGGATGACTTTCAAACATACGTGCAGAAACATTCATCTTGTAACCGTGAGTCAAATGTCCGCCACAAGAATAATCAAGTCCCATAAGTCTTTGATTGCCAAATTTTTTACGCAAAGAATCAAACTGTTCTGCCGTTAAATCATTTAACGATTTTACGCCAAGTTCCTCTAAAGTTGGAGTTTCAACAGTTTTTGAAAGAATTGCCCAATAAGCAACAAGATTTGCATCCGCGCCAGAATGAGGCTGAACATAAGCATAATCCGCGCCAAATAAAGCTTCCGCTTCCCTAGCCGCAGTATTTTCAACCGCATCAATATTAACACAGCCGCCATAATAACGATGTTCAGGATAACCTTCCGCATACTTGTCTGTAAGAAGATTTCCCATAGCAAGCTGAGTACTCAAAGAACAGTAATTTTCACTTGCAACAAGCTTCAAATGACTCCGCTGGTTTTCAAGTTCATTCACAACATCAGCAGCAATATCAGGTGCAACCTGAGCAACAGTCTGAAGATTCGCAACGTAAGCCGTCATCGCAGGATTCAGATTTCCGTTAGATTCCTTAACATAGTCTTCAAGTGGTGTGGACATATTTTCCCCCATAAAAAGTTAATGCGCCAAATTCTGATAAAAAATGCCATAAGGGTCAAGCGTTTTATAGAGTTTTGGAGCATATTTTATTGTAAAGCAAAAAACTGAAATTTCGTTCCGGCAAAAGTCTCTTATAAAACCCGCTTTCCGCAGTTACGGCTCATCTCCTCCATTCTTCCGCTCCAGAACGTGCTATTGTGTTTTCTTAGTCACATATCAGGAGTTAAAAAAGTAAATTCGTATCAAGAAGACCTGCGAGTTTGCCGCTAGTTACTGACAAAATTTCCTCTTCCCCGCAAAAATCAAATTTTACAAACTCAGGCAGTTTCCAAAATATCCGCTGGCAGAAACAGTTTCTCCGGCTGATAAAAGATGATTTGTGTCACCCACGCATTGAACCCGCCATGCAGCTTCGCCAGGAATTCTTTCCTGTGCACCCACAATCGTAACTGAACTCGGAGAAACAAAAAATCCCTGCCAAAGCTGCACAGGACTTATTCCCGTAAGATGCGAAATCATTGCAAACATAACTCCAAGATGGCATACAAAAACAAGATTTTTTTCATCTAAATCTTTTTGACCTGCATTCAAGTGCGTATCAATTTTTGATTCTTCCACGCTCAAATGAGGAAAACAGTTGTATACAGGCGTTTTTTTATCAATTCTGCTGTAATCATAGGATTCAAGAATTTCATCAAGTCCGGAACAAACCTGATTGTAATAAAACTCAATTCCAGCATTCTTCAGTGCTTTATTCTGATAAAATTTATTTACGTCAGCAAATTTTTTATCATTAAAATAATCCTCAGGAAACCAGTCCCAGGCAATACGATTTTTCTTCGTTTTAGGATCCTTTACAGGATAACTAAATTCCCTAAGCCAAGTTAAATTTGTTGAAGGAACATCTATTTTTTTTAAGATTGCCTCTGCTGTTTTTTGTGCGCGCCCCATCGGCGAAACATAAATGTGGTCAATATTCTGCCATTTTGCAGCACGGCAGGCCAAAAGTTCGGCTTCCTTAAATCCTTTTTCAGTCAAAGAATCATTTTTATAGTCCGGATCAGCGTGCCGGATAAAAATCAAATGCATAATCTTCCTCAATAAACACTAATCTTTGTAACACAAATTTAAAAAGATAAAACTCCGCGCCATTTTAGCAGCCTCTTATCTTAATCCTAAATAAAAAGGCAGGAGAAAAACATCAGTTTTCCAGCAGGGTGCCGCGGAATGTGTTGCCGCTCAAAGAATCAATTCTAACTTTCACAAAAGTTCCAATTCTGGATTTTGGAGCAACAAAGGCGACTCTTTCGTTCTGCTCAGTTTTGCCCAAAAGTTCAGTTTTATTGTCGCGGCTTACAATGTCGGCAAGAACAAGAATTTCTTTTCCAATCCGCTTTGTCATAACCTGATTTTGAATCTTAAGCTGAAGATCTATAATTTTTTGCAAACGCTGCTTTTTGATTTTTTCATCAATCTGATCTTCCATTTTTGCAGCCGGAGTTCCTTCCCGCGGATTGTAATAATACATAAATGCACTTTCGTATTTTACTTCTTCCATAAGAGTTAAAACTTCCTCAAACTGACTTTCTGTTTCACCGGGAAATCCAATCATAATATCAGTTGAAAATTCCACGTCAGGCACACGGTTTTTAAGTTTTTTTACAAGTTCCAAATAGCTTTCTCTTGTATACTTTCTGTTCATTCTTTTTAAAATTTCGTTTGATCCGTGCTGAACCGCAATGTGAAGTCCCTTACATATATGCTCATTAGAAGCAATTTCTTCAATCAATTCATCACTAAAATCCTTTGGATTGCTTGATTCAAAGCGGATCCACTTTATTGAAGAATGATTTTTATCAATGAATTCGCCTATTTTATGCAGAAGTTTTGGGAAATTTGTG
>CAVCIJ010000035.1:0-3163 GCA_963601995.1 bacterium
TTGACTGCCAGCGGACTGTATGCCAAACGCTTCTATCAAGTTTTCTTTCAGTTAAATCAAGCCCCCAATATTCATCGTCAATCTGATAAATCAATTTTTTTCCTGTAAACTTAAAATTTTCCCAGTCTTGAATTTCAAAAGGAACTGAACGCGAAACAAAGGGCAAGTTTTCGTCAGTAGAATTTTCATTCTGCAAAATATGAAGCACAAAATGAAATGAATATTTTTTGTCGCTGATTGTAACCGGCACATAGCGTTCAAAAATATTTTTTTCATTCAAAGTAAATTTTTGGGAAGTCAGATACGGCGTTATGGAATTGACAGTTGAATAAAGAAAAGTTTTTGGTAAATCAAATTCACTTCCACTGTAAAAACGCCGTATTGGATTTTGTTCGATTGACTGAATAAAATTGTATTCTTCAGAATTTATATTGTAAGATGACTTTACAACTGAATAATTTACAGTAAAATCGCTTCGGCTTCCGTTTGAAGAAAGAACTGTAATTTTTAGACAAACATTTCCGTCTTCGTCAATCAAAACCGGTCCGTCGTAAGAAAAACCCGAAAGCAGAGGATCTGAACCCGTGAAAGAATAAAAAACTTCCTCATCAGAAGCACAGTTTAGCACAAGAGGCTGCAAATTTCCCCACTCACCTTGAGCAGGGCTTATAATGTCTTTTTCTGAAAATGAATAAGCCTTTATGGAAAGTGAGAAAATTGTAAAAATCAATGCAGAAAATTTAAATTTATTTTTCATTGGATTCAGTCAAATTCACTCAAAAAAAATCAGTTTTTATGTTCAGAATGAAAAAGAGGATCCAGAACTTTTCTGAGTTCAGGATAAATTTTGTAGTAATTTTCTTCCAGTTCTGTATCAGTAAGTCCTACCAGTTCGTGACTATTATAATTTATCCACGGATTTTCCTCAGGATTTTCAATATTAAATTTGCGGCACCAGTAATCAGGCTTTATTTCGCCCTGCTTTTTATATGAATAAATTTTATAGTCGTGAACAACAACTTTTATATTTTCGCGGGGAACTCCTTTTTCAAGAAGAATTTGTACCAGATAATTCAATGTGCGGCCAGAATCATAAATATCGTCAACAAGCATAACCTTATCGCCGGCACGAAGATAGTCTGGAGAATATGTCCAGCCGTCAATACGAACTGCTTCCTGCTTAGAAACATCAGTATAACTTCTTGCCACAACTGCCGCATATAAAACCGGCTTATGAGTTTTAGAAAGAGCAACCTTATAATATTCACTTATGACGTTTGCCATATAAGCTCCGCCTCTAAGAGAAGTGTAAATAACGTCTGGCACAAAACCATCTTCCTGATAAATTTTGTGACAAAGCATTAAGGCATTGTTTCTAACTTCATCAAACTGTAAAAATTCCTTCATAATATAACCTCATTTTTTTTACTCTTAAAACGCATTTTTTTAGAAAAAGTTCTCTAAAAAAAATCATCTTTTATTTTTTAAGACTGGCGAATTTTAAGTTTCTTAAACAATTCAAAAATCTGCAAAGTTTTAAAACCAGCATATTCTTATAATTATAGAGAGTTTTATTTTATTTGTCGACTTTTACATTTTTCGGTTCAAGAATAAATTCTATGCTTCCACAAAATTTTTCTTCTCAGTTTTTTCTGATTTTTCAGACTTTTTAGCTGACTTTGAATTTTTGAATTTTACCGAAATTTTATCTTTAACAAAGTCAACAATTACTTCGTTTGAAAGATTTTTTGAATCAGAATTTTTTTTCTCAAGAAGAAGATTTGCAAGCGGATCTTCGAGTTCTCTTTGTAAAAGACGTCTCATTGGTCTTGCGCCCATTGCAGGCTCGTAACCGTTATCAACAAAATAATCGAAGGCTTTACTTTTTACAGTCAGCAGCAAATTCTGTTCAGCAAGACGATTTTTAAGTTCAGCAAGCTGAATGTTAAGAATTGCACTCACCTGCTCTCTGTTCAGCGCATTAAATACAACAATGTCATCAATGCGGTTCAGAAGTTCTGGAGGCATAATTTTTTTAAGTTCTTCAGTTGCACTCGATTTTATTTCGCTGTAAGAAACAAGACCTTCTTTTGACAGTGCAAAGCCAAGTTTTGATTCAGCAGAAATTTCTCTTGAACCGGCGTTGCTTGTCATAATTATAATTGTATTTCTAAAACTTACCGTGTGGCCAAGATTGTCTGTAAGTTCGCCTTCTTCAAGAAGCTGAAGAAGAAGATTATAAACATCATGATGAGCCTTTTCAATTTCATCAAGAAGAACAACAGAATACGGATGCTGACGCACTTTTTCTGTCAACATTCCGCCTTCTTCGTAGCCAACGTATCCTGGAGGAGAGCCAACAAGCCGGGAAGCATTATGCTTTTCCATAAAATCGCTCATATCAACTCTTATTAAGGCATCTTCTGTGCCAAAAAGAAATTTTGCGAGCGTTTTTGCAAGTTGAGTTTTTCCAACACCCGTAGGCCCAAGAAAAATAAATGAACCGATTGGTCGTTTTACCGAAGAAATTCCTGCCCGACTCCGCCTTACCGCTGAACTGATTAAATTTACAGCATCGTCCTGACCAATAACTTCCTTGTGAAGTTCATTTTCCATATTTACAAGACGGAAACTTTCATTTTCATCAAGCTGATCAACATCAATTCCCGTCATAGTGCTGATAACAGAAAGAATGTCTTTTTTGTTTACGCGGAGTTTTTCTGAATTTGAAGAAACTTTCCACTGACGGTTTAATTCGTCAAGCCGTGATTTTATTTCAAGAACCTTATCTCTAACAAAGGCAGCTTTTTCATAATCCTGATTTGCAACAAGTTCGCCTTTTTGTTTTGTAAGATTCGAGATTTCTTCAATCAATTCATCAATTTCACTTGGACGTGCATCATTCTGAATCTTTTTTACAGCACCGGCCTCATCTAAAATATCAATTGCCTTGTCTGGTAAAAAACGCTCCGGAACGTAACGAACAGAACATTTTACAATCAAAGGAATTACATCATCATCATAAACAACCTGATGAAAATCCTCGTACTTTGGCTTTAATCCTAAAAGAATTTTTTCTGCATCAAGTTCACTTGGTTCTTCAATACTGACTTTTTGAAAACGCCGTGTAAGAGCCTGATCTTTTTCAAAATATTTTCGATAT
>CAVCIJ010000036.1:0-2673 GCA_963601995.1 bacterium
TTTGTAAAGCTTATTTTAAACTTGAAATTTGACCCAAGAGAAAATTTGCCTGTTAACAATCACGACATTCTTAAATGAAAATTTATTTGTTAAGAAACATCACTTTTGTTAGCAAAAAAAAGGCTGGAATGAACTGCGCACTTCTGCACTGAACATTTCAGCCTTAAGGGGTTTTTCTTAGGAAAGTTATTCTATATCTTGAAGAGCTGCGTATCCTTCTTCGCCAGTTCTTACTTTTACTACGTTTTCTACATCGTAAACAAAGATTTTTCCATCACCGATGTGTCCTGTGTAAAGTGCTTTCTTTGCAGTTTCAATTACTTTTCTTACAGGAATCTTGCTTACTACAATGTCAACTTGAATCTTTGGAAGAAGATTTGTTTCTACCGGAGTTCCACGATAATATTCCATCTGACCTTTTTGCATTCCGCAGCCAAGAACGTGACTTACTGTCATTCCGGTAATTCCAAGTTTAGTCATTTCATTTTTAAGGATGCCAATGCGTTCTTCCTTGCAAACAATTTCAACTTTAGTAAACTTAGGCGAACCGTCGCTCTTTTTTTCTGCAGCAGAACTTGAGTCTGTAACTTCAACTGCAGTATCAACTGGAACTGCTCCATTAGAAAGGCTGATTCCGGCTTCACTGGCTTCTTCAAGTTCTTCTTCAGAATACGGAATCATAAATCCGCCGTAACTTGAATCAAGACCATGTTCAAGCTTATCAAGACCTACAATTTCTTCTTCGGCACTTACACGAAGTCCGATTGTTTTCTTCAGAATCAGGAATACTATTGTGATTGTAAGTGCAGTCCAGCCGGCTGTTAAAAGCATTCCGCAAAGCTGTTTTCCAAGCTGACCAAATCCGCCGCCGTAGAAAAGTCCTTCAGCAATTCCAGCCTTTGCAAATCCTGGTGCTGATTTTGTTGCAAAAAGACCTACTGCGATTGTTCCCCAAATTCCGTTGAACATATGAACTGCAACTGCTCCAACAGGGTCATCAACGTGAATTACATGATCCAAAAACCAAACTCCGAATACAACCAAAAGTCCTGCAACAAGACCTATAATTGCCGCACCTGCACAATCTGTTACATCACAAGGTGCTGTTATTGCAACAAGACCTGCCAGAGAACCGTTCAAGCACATTGAAACATCAGGCTTTCCATATTTTATCCAGGTAAAAATCATTGTTGTAACTGTAGCAACTGCCGGAGCAACTGTAGAAGTCAGGAATACAGAAGCTAAAGTTGGAACATCTGTTGCCGCAGCACCGTTGAATCCGTACCAGCCAAACCAAAGGATGAATACGCCAAGTGCGCCCATTGCAATATTTGAAGCAGGGAAAGCATGAACCTTTGTAACCTTTCCTTTCTGATCCCGTTCAAATTTGCCAATACGAGGACCAACCATTGCAGCACCAATCAAAGCACAAATTCCGCCGACCATATGAATGCAGTTTGAACCGGCATAATCGTGAAATCCCCACTGAGCCAAAAATCCGCCGCCCCAAGTCCAATGCGCTTCAATCGGGTAAACAATTGCCGAAATCAATGCTGAATAAATACAATATGTAAGGAACTTTGTACGCTCTGCCATTGCACCAGAAACGATTGTTGCAGCCGTAGCACAGAACATTAAGTTGAATACAAATCCTGAATAATCAAAATGGGCATAATTGCTGAATACGCTGAAACCAGGTTTTCCAATTACCGACCAGATTCCGCGGCAGGTTTCGCCCGTAACAGGATCTGTGTAAGTAAGCATAAGAGACGCGCCAATAACAAACCACATAACTGTTCCAATACAGAAATCCATCAAGTTTTTCATGATGATATTTCCAGTGTTTTTTGCACGTGCAAAACCTGATTCTACCATTGCAAATCCGGCCTGCATCCAGAAAACCATCGCAGCTCCCATCAAAAACCAAACGCTCCAGACAGTGCCGCTAGATTCCACAAGAGATGCAACCTGAGTTGAAAGTTGTCCTACCAAAGTTGAATCCATACTCAACCTCCTCATTCCTTTTAAAATAAAAAAAGACAAAGAATGCAATGAACTAAAAAACGCGTTCACTGGCTTCTTTGCCTAAGTTGTTTTGAGTTTTACATTTAATTTTTTAAAAGGTCAAGTTTTTTTTCCGACAAAAATAAATTCATTGCCGAAAAAAACAAATTCCGCTCTGAATAGATTTTAAATTTATTGGAAGAAAATTTTTGTGATTGAGGGGAAAATTTTTGTAGGTAAGAAAATATCTTCCTGTTAACACGCGCGGCGGCTGTTTACTGATAAAATTTCTTCTTAACAAAAAAATCTTTTACGTAACAAAGAATTCGCTTTTTAACAAAAGTTTCGGCAGTTAAGAAAAAAATTTGTGCTTACAAAATGTCTTCTTGTTAACACGCGATTTTTTGCTTAAAAAGAAGTTCCACGAGATTACACACGCGCTCGGCTGTTTACTGATAAAATTTTCTTCTGATGAAAAAAAATCTCTTGCTTAACAAACAATTCAGTTTTTAACAAAAAATTCCGGCAGCTAAGAAAATGTCTTCGACATTACGCTCGGCGGCTGTTTACTGATAAAATTTTTCTGATGAAAAAAAATCTTTTACGTAACAAGAAATTCGCTTTTTAACAAAAGTTTCGGCAGTTAAGAAAAAAATTTGTGCTTACAAA
>CAVCIJ010000037.1:0-3004 GCA_963601995.1 bacterium
GCAACTGACTGGGAAGAATATGCTTTGAGTGCACTTGAGGAACTTGAGGCAACTGATGGACTTGTAAATAAATACGAAAAATTTGCTCCTCATCAGGCATGGCGTCCGCGTACAAAATTTGAACAAAAAGGAATTGATGCAGGACGTAAGATTTATGAACTCTTTTTTGTTAAAGAAAGTTCTAAAAATTAGGTAGAAATAATGGATTTATTTGATGTAGAGCAGACAGATCAAAGCGGGAAAAATTCTCAAAGCAAAGAAATTCTTTCAAGAATAAAAGAACTTGAAAAACTTATTCGCTACCATCAAAATCTTTATTATAATGGTGAATCTGAAATTTCTGATGCTGAATTTGATAAACTTTGGGACGAATTAAAATTTTTAGATTCATCAAATCCTATTCTTCATGCAGTTGGTTCTGATTCTGGAAATTTTGAAAAGGCAGCACATTTAATGCCGATGGGCTCGCAGGAAAAGGCTTCAAGTCCTGAAGAATTTAAAGAATGGTGCCTAAAGCATAATTATTCTGAATATCTTGTTGAATATAAACTCGATGGTGCTTCGCTTGAGCTTCAGTATTTACATGGATATCTTCTGCGTGCTGTTACACGTGGAAATGGAAGTATAGGCGACGTAATTACTGCAAACGCCGTTAAAATGCAGGGCGTAAAAAAAGAACTTCGTTTTTCTGATGACAGTAATATTGTTGACTTTACTGGAGGAATCCGTGGCGAAGTGATTATGACTCACCAAATTCACGAAAAGTATTTTAGCAGCAAGGCAAACTGCCGTAATGCAGCAAACGGTCTTATGAAAAGAAAGGACGGTGAGGGCAGTGAATATCTTTGTCTTATTACTTACGACGTTTGGGCGACTTCTGGAGTGCAGCCTTACAAAGATGAAGAAGATAAGCTTTTGTGGCTTAAAAAACTTGGTTTTAATACAGCACCTCTAAAAATCTGTAAAAATGCTGAAGAAGTTATTAACTACAGAAGCATTGTTATGGAAATGCGTAAAAATCTTGATTACGATATTGACGGACTTGTTATAAAAGAAAGAAATGTAAACCATGAAGATGCCTTGCGCGATAGACCGGACCGTCAGATTGCATTTAAATTCAGCCTGGAAGAAGCTGTTTCTGTGCTAAGAAAAGTTGAATGGGGTGAAAATGGTGCGACTTATACACCTGTTGCGGTTTTTGATCCTGTTGAACTTAACGGAACTACGGTAAAAAGAGCAAGTCTTGCAAATACAAATCTTATCCGCTCGTTAAATTTAAAAATTGGAAGTCACATTCTTGTTGTAAAACGCGGCGAAATTATTCCAAAAATAATGAGCACTGTTGAAGAAAATTCTGTTGCGGATTGCAGGGAAATTGATGTTCCTGCCGTTTGTTCAACCTGTGGTACAAAACTTATTGACGAAGGAACACGTCTTTACTGCCCGAACAAATTGTGTTCTAAAAGAATTCTTCATCAGCTTTTAAAATGGGTCAGCGTTGTAGATATAAGAGACTTAGGCGAAACTTTAATATCTTCGCTTTTTAAAAGCGGACTTGTAAGATCAATTTCAGACATTTATTCTCTTAGCGAAAGTTCTTTGACGCCATATTTTCTTGACGAAGAAAGTCTTAAAAATGAAAAAAAATCTCTTGGTGCGGCAAAGGTTTTTAATTCGATTCAGTCACACAGAAAAATCACTCTTGCTAAATTTATTGCCGGATTTGATATTGAAGGAATTGGCGAGGTTCAGGTTGAAAAAATTATAGACTCTGGTTACAAAACTTTTGAAGAAATTGTTTCTTTGAAAGTTGAGTCTCTTGCCGAAGTTTACGGATTTGCTGAAATTCTTGCAAAAAATTTTATTGACGGAATCAAAGAAAATCTTGCTGAAATGAAAAATCTTCTTGAAAACAAAATTATTGAACTTTCTCTTCCTTCTGCTGGAACTTTGACAGGGAAATCTTTTTGTTTTACCGGAGAACTTTTGACTTTAAAGCGTTCTGACGCGCAGTCTCTTGTAAAAGAAAATGGTGGAAGCGTAAAATCTTCTGTTGTAAAGGGACTTTCGTATCTGGTTACAAATGACAGTTCGAGCGGTTCTTCAAAAAATTTAAAAGCTGCCCAACTTGGAATTCCTGTTATAAATGAAAAGGAATTCCTTGCACTTTTTGGAAAATAATTTTTGTTATGAAATTATCTGAAAAAATTATCAGGATTTTTGCGATTGTAATTCTTACATTTTTTATTTTCTCAGTTTTTGTTTTTTTTCTTCGTTTTTTTATTGCCTGTGATTCAGCAAAAAAAGTTCAGCAGACAGAAGATTTTGAATGTGCTCATCTTCTTGTTTATGGTTCAAGCGAAAATTCTGTAAGTGCAAGCATAGAACTTTTGGATTTAAATCACGAAGTTTTAGCTGTAATCGAAAGATCCTGGTCATCACAATCAATTTACATTGAATTTGTAAGTTTTTTGTACGAAAATAAAACTTTTACTTTTCCAAACAGAATTTTTTCCAGCGGAAGTTTGAACATTCAGTCTGGAATTCACTTAAAAAATTATTTTGGCAGAAAATTTTATAATTCAAAATATCTTAATCGCATTGCAAAATTTGCTGTAAATCCGCCATTTCGTGTTTTTTCAAAGTACATAAAATTTACTCAGATTCCGCTTTCCAGCTGCATTCCTTATCATGAATATTCTGTAAAAATTAAAAAAGACGGTTCTGTTGAACTTTACGAATCTTATTAAGGAATTTTTTTTTTCAATTTCAATAACTTTTATAAGATTCGAAATTTACTTCATTATAAAAATCAGTCAAAGTGATTTGAAAATGCAAAATCAGAAGTAAAAAAGTCTGGGCTGACTGCACACATATTAAGTCTTACTTCCCAATGCAAATGCGGACCTGTTGCAAGTCCTGTGGCTCCACTTAAACCTATAAGTTCTCCCTGTTTTACCATTTGACCTTTTTCCACGTTCAAAGTGTCCATGTGGTAGTAAAG
>CAVCIJ010000038.1:0-10043 GCA_963601995.1 bacterium
TGTGCAGTCCTGAGTAATTTCTGAAGAAAGCTGCATTTCGTCAAAATGTTCATTTAAATTTTCAATAAACTTTTCAGCCTCTTCAATTCTTTGAATTCTGGCTTCACTCGAAATAATCAGATTATCAGAAGAAGCTTGAATGTCTTTAAGTCTTTCTTTTATGTTAAAAATTGATTCTGTAATTGCGTCTGCAAATCTTCGGATTTCGTTTGTAATTATGTGAAATTTAAGGGCACTTTCTTCTGCTTCTGATGTTTCAATTTCAGCATTAAAAGCGATTGCTCTTGTTCTTTCGGCAATTTGTTCGATTGTTGCAACAACATCAAAAATAGAATCAATTTCTTTTCCTAAGAGATTGATTTCCTTAATTGTCTGTCTGTCTGCAAAAAGAATTTCCTTGATTTTTAAATCGTCTTCTCCAAGAATTTGCGCAGTTTTTGAAACACAGCTTAATGTGTTTTCTGAATTTTTTGAAATGTCGCTGATTTTTTGTGCAGTTTCTTCAAGATTAGAAACTGATGATTTTATAAGTTCAATATAATCCTGTATCCTGATTTTTTCATTTTCTGCAATGCTCTTGAATTTCTGACTGTCGGCATAAAGCTGATTGTTTTTTTCAAGAACGCTTTTAAATTGTATCCGCGATTTTTCTTCGTTTTCCAAAAGTTCCAGAATAATCCGGTTTATAAGATAAATGCTGTAATCGGTTTCTGTGGTAAATGAAAGAGGAACTGTTTTATTGCTTAAAATTTTCCGCCAGTCAGGATTTTTAATTTCTTCAAGAGTTTTTAAAAGTCCGTTGATTTTTAAAATATTGCGCGAAACTATAAGTCTAAAGTAAAACGAAACATAAAGGTCAACCGAAAGATTTATTACAAGAATAATTGAAAGATAAATTATGTTTGCACCCCAGCTCATATTTTCTGTGAATCCAGCTTTCATAAAAAGAACTGCGGTTGTAAAAGTTGTGGCGGCAGGAAGAAGAACGTGCAGTACAATTCTAAAGTAAATATCCACTCCCCAGAATTTTTCTTCCCTGATGATTTTGTCTGAAATTCCGTAACCTGCAAGAATGCTCGTGAATTTGGCACAGGAATTTTCTGCCGCAAGATATGTAAAAAGCGAACTCTGTATAACGGCAAAAGTCATTCCTGCAAAAACTAAAATGCATCTTTCCCGGCTTAAATTAAACAGCGTAAAAATTGAAATTGTCATAAAAAGTCCCTGTGCAAACAAAAGCAAACCCTGTTCTATGGCACATTTCTGCGGATAATTAGCGATTTTTTTTATAAGCAGCGTTTTGAAAATTTTTGCATCTTCGTTGTTTACAAAGTTTGTATCAGAAACTTTTTCTTTTTCATATTCAATTTCGAGTGAAAGATCGCTTGTTGTGTAATGATGAATTATTGATCCGGCAAGAAACTGAATTATAACTACAAGAACCGCTGCAACCAGTGTAAAAAAAAGAGTGTTATTTTTTGTTTCCAGCGGAATTTTAAAAATTTCATGATTTTGCAGCGAGTAAACAAAGTCAAATTTTCCGCTTAAAAAAAGTGTGTATAAATAAATCATAAAAACTGAAAAAAGATTGCCCCTCATTTTTACATTGAGCATTTCCTTTTCAAATGAATTTAATTCTTTTATGCTGCTCATTTTTCCCTTCTGAACTGACTTTCTATTTGCGGAGCATTTTTATAGAACCGTCCCAGTTTTTTTCCAAAGCCGGATTTTTGCGGAATGCCTCAAACATTTCGTTCACCTGGCTAATCATAAATTCCGTGTCTAAACCGGCCATTTCTTTTTGTGCTTCGTTAAAATACTTTAGTGAACTTTCCATGCTTCCAAGTATAAACTGATGAAGTCCCTTTTTGTAGTTTGCAAGATAAGTTTCACTGTATTTTTCTGGATTGTCAAAAAGCTCAAAAATTCTTGTAACTTTTTCTTTTCCAACTACTTTGACCTTCCCAAGACTTCTGAAATAAAAGTTCTTTTTTTGTGGATTTTCCTGTGAAAAAAACTTTTTGTTGATTTCGTCAACATCTTTTTTTACGTCCTCAGTGATTATAATTTTTACTCCAAAAATTTTTGTAAGGCTTTCAATTCTTGAAACAAGATTTACATCATCGCCCACAACTGTGTAATCTTTTCTTTCTTCGCTGCCGATTTCGCCTACAATTGGCTTTCCGTAATGAATGCCGATTCCTACGCGGAATTCCTGACCTTCCTTTAACTGCAAAAGTCCAAGAGTATTTTGATCAAAATTTGAAATTTCTTTCTGTATTTCTACAGCAGCCATTGCAGCCTTGTATCCGTTGTTGTCAGAATCATCAGAAGCACCAAAAAGTGCCATAAGAGAGTCGCCCATGTACTTGTTGATTGTTCCGCCGTAATGCACAATTATTTTGCCGAGTTTTGTAAAAAATTTGTTCAGAAATTTAACAACAGTGTTTGGTTCAAGATTTTCTGTGATTGAAGTGAAATTTCTTATGTCAGCAACTAAAATTGCAAGTCGTTTTTGAACTCCCTGAGTGTTAGGTGATTTTTCTTCGCCGGAAAGTTTTTTGTTTATAATGTCTTCCGGTAAATACTGGCAGAAAAGCCGTCTTAACTGGGATTCTTTTTTTACTGCTCTTCTAAAAATAACGGACTTTGAAATGACTGTGCTGTAGATTTTTGTAAAAGTGTCAATTTTTTTTAGAGTTGAATCATCAAATGCAGTTTCGCTACAGTTTCCAATTTGAATTAGAAAGGGAATTGAATCATTTTCTTCAAGAGGAAAAACTGAATAGTTCATGATTTTTTCATGCTTTTCTTCAAAATCATCAATTTCATTTTCCCGGTAAGATGTTATGTTCCAGTCGTATGTAACTCGTTCTGGAAATCTTTTTTCAAAGTCTGAATGACAGATTTTTTTAAAGTCTTCAAAGTCGTCTTTAGAAATGCTGCCTGATTTTTCGTAATATTCAAGAACCTGATTTTCATTTACAATTATTGCAATTACGTCGAATGCAAAAATTTTTGAAAGATCAGAACAGGTTTTCATTACCAGTGCAAAAAGGTCTGAAATTAAATTAGTGTTTTCGTAGGCATTTTTTGTAAGGTAAAGTTCCCAAAGTTCCCTGTCGTAAGCCTTTGTTACAAGTTCGATGCAGTCCTCTTCAAGTTTGATTTTTTTTGCTGTGGCAGAATTTTTTTTGTTTGCAAGAAGAAGAGAATTTACTTCGTTAACAATGTTTTCCTGATTTTTTTCGTTTGAAACAAAAAAAGCGTTGCATTTTGAAGTTTGTGCCCAGAATTTAAATCCTGAATCTTCATTTGAAAAAAGAATTACTGGAATTGAACTAAAAGAATCTGTGTTTTTTAAAATCCTGCAAACATCATTTCCGTTTATTACAGGAAGTTCTGTGGAAATAACAGCAAGATTCGGATTTTCTGAAAAAATAAAATCTAAAGCCTGCTTTCCGTTTTGTGCAGAAAGCAGTTTGTATGAAAATGGATTTTCTTTCTTTTTTTGTGATGCATTAAAAAATTCAGCAAGAATATCCGCATCTGCTTTTGGATTTATTGCGATGAGAATTGTTTTTTTTATTTTAGACAAAGTTTCCATTCGTTCAATTCCTTTTACTTTTTAGGACGACTTGTAAACAGAAAAATCTTTTTTGTCCTGAAGAAGACTTTCTGTCATTTTAATAAGTTTTTCTCGCTTAAAATCTGACTTTGTTAGAAAATCATTTGCTCCGGCATTTATAAATTTTTGTCTGTCATATTTGCTGTATGCACCGGTAACAACTACAATCGGCAGCGAATTAAATTCTTCTGAATTGCGCACATTCTTTATTAAAAGAAGTCCGTCCATTCTGTGCATATTTATGTCTGTAATCATCGCATCAAAATGATGAGAATGCAAAATATTAAGGGCTTCAATTCCGTCACTTGCACCCTCGCAGTCATATCCGGCGGCTGTAAAAATGCTTTGTTCAATCTGCCTTGTTTCCGATGAATCATCTACAATCAGAATGCGCTTTTTCTTAAATTCGCTGAGTGCTTCGTATTTTTTAATTTCATAGGAAAGCAGAGTCTTTAGTTTTTTTATAATGAAAGGAAGATCCAAAACTGGCGTTAAAGAATAATGCTCGTCGTAAACAATTCCCTGAAATGCTTCTACAGACTGAAGAATTTTTGGCAGTGGATTTACCGTTATATTTTTGTATTGATCTACAGAATCAACTGCAATTCCAATTTTTGAATCAAGATAGTCCGCAATAATGACTGAATTGACTGTATTTTGATTTGTTAAGTTTAAAATTGACGAAAGAAAATAAAGCGGAACATCTTCATCGTGAATTTTAATATATTTTTGTTTCTGGCGGGAAAAAATATTTTCGCCTGAATAATCGTAAATTTCACTTATGTAGTGAGATGAAATCATAAATTTGAAAAAGCCGCTTCTTATAAAAATTCCCTGCTGGTTTGCGAGCGAAAGAGGAAGATTCAGTTCAAAAGTGGTGCCGGAATCTTTTTTTGAACTTACAGCGATTTTTCCCTTGATTTTTTCCATTTCGCTTCTAACAATATCGAGTCCAACTCCTCTTCCTGAAAATTTGTCTGCTTTGTCTTGAGTTGTAAATCCGCCTTCAAAAATAAATTTCTGAAGTTCTTTTTCGCTCATATTTAAAATTTCGTCTTTTGTGTAATTGCTGAAAATATTTGTTTGTAAAGCCGTTTTTCGAATTTTTTCGTAATCTAATCCTTTTCCGTCGTCGCTTATGCTTATAATCATTCTGTTTTGAACTTTGCTGACTTCTATTTTTATAAGACCTTTTTCGCTTTTGTTTTTAGATTTTCTTTCTTCGCTGTTTTCAATTCCGTGAACTAAAGAATTAAGTGCAATTTGAATCATTACTTTTTCAAGATGCTCAAGAATAAATTTGTCGAGCATAAGATTTGATTCTGGAATTTCAAGATCTACTTTTTTTCCAAAGCGGATTGCGTCTTTTTCAATTTCGAGTTTGAGCGGATTCAGAATAATGCTGAGCGGAAGCATTCTTAAGTTTATAAGCGAAGTTTGAATGTTAAAAAGAAGGTTTTCAAACTGACTGACTTCTTCCCTTAATGATTTTGAAAAATCTTTTTCTAAAGTTGAATCATCGCCTTCCTGATTTTCGCAAAGGTCAAGACTATGCTTTATGCGGAAATGCCTTAAAATTAAGTCGTCAAATGAATGTATAATTTTGTTAAGAACGGTCAAATCTGTGCGTACAGATTTTATGCTGGAAATTTCTGGCGAAAGATAGGGATTTGACTGTATGAATTTTTCATTTTCTTCAGATTTTTGCGTTGATTGAAAAACTTCAGATTTTGTGTCGCCTTCAAGTTCCGCTTCAATTTCATCAAGATTAAAAAAATTTCCGCAGGTGATTTTGCGGCAGGTTTCAATATGAGCTGAAACTGGAATTTTATCATTTCCGTCTTTTTGAATATGATAGAGTGCGTTTTTTACACGTGACGTGCAGGCGTACAAAACATTTGTAATTTCAGAAGTGATTTTGTATCTGCCGTTTTCGATATCCTTAACAACATCTTCCATTGCGTGGCAAAGCTGCTCGATTGCAGTAAAGTCAAGCATGCGCGCAGCACCCTTTATTGTGTGCAGGGCACGTAGAATTTCCTTTGCAGAAATCGTGTTTTGAGGAGAATTTTTGTATTCAAGTATTTGCGCGTCAATTACATCAAGCAGTTCAAGGCTTTCTTCAATAAAATTGCCGGCAAATTCATCTTTTGAAAACTGCATAAAATCTTACAAATTATATCATAAAACAAGGAATAAAATTTATAAAGTTTATGAATTTAAAAAATTTTGTGTCATTAAATTCAAAAATGATTCAAATTGCAAAGTGTAAAAAACAGTTTTATAATGATTTCTATGAGCGAGACAGATCTTTTGTTCAAGGCTGGAGACGAAAGGTATTTAATTGATTCATCTTATGTGAATGAAATTGTAAGAAATCAGTATATTTCTGAAATTCCGTTTTTGCCCGATTACATAAAAGGCGTTATAAACTACTATGGAAATCTTTATGCGGCAGTTGATTTTTCTATGCTGATGGGCGGTGCTGAGGTAAAAGACGGTTCTTTTATGATTTTAAAAAGTGATGAAGAAATTGCACTTCAAATTTCTTCTGTAAGTGATTTTTACGATTTTGACAAGTTAAAAGAAAATTTTACAAAATTAGAAAGTACTGACGGATTTTACCGGGGAACAGTTTTCTTAAATGAGAATAAGCAGAAAAAACCGGCATTTCTTTTGAATATGGAAACTATAATAAAAAAAATAAAGTCAGATTTGAAAAATTAAAATCAGCTGTGCAATAAATTTTTTTTGTAAATATGCAGTACTAAGATTTTAGAAAAAAATGGGAAGTTCAATGAAAATAAAAGTTCTGCCTGTTGATGATTCGGCAGTTGTGCGTTCTATGTTAAAGCGTATTTTTGTTCAGGACGAAAGATTTGAACTTTGTTCCTTTGCAGAAAATGGTGCTGTAAACGGAAAAGACGCGGTTGATTTGTGCAAAAAATTTTCTCCAGATTTAATTGTAATGGATTTAAATATGCCGGTTATGAACGGAATTGAAGCTTCCCGCGAGATTTTTAAAACTTCAAATCCTGCAATAGTCGCCTTTACTACAGAAGATTATGCTGATTCTGCCTGTGAATGTTACGATGCAGGAATTCTGGAAGTTATAAAAAAGCCTGATTTTGCTGTGATGACTCAAAAAAATCTTTGTGATTTTGTAGAAAAAATTTATTTTATTGCGCAGAGCCACATTTTTAAAAGCCAGAATCTGCTTCAAAAAAAATCTTGCGGTAAAAATTTTATAGATTTAAAAAATTCAAAAACTGAATTAAAAAACTTAGAAAATTTTTTGAAAGTTCAGGATAATTCTGAAAAAGAAAAACCTTATCTTATTCTTGCAATTGCTTCGTCAACAGGCGGTCCGCGCGAGTTAAAAAACATTCTTTGCGGGCTTAAGAAAAATTTTCCTATTCCAATAATAATTACTCAGCACAACGATCTTGATTTTGACGGATATCTTGCAAAATGGCTTGGTGATGCAAGCGGAATGAATATAAAAATCGCCCAAAACGGCGAGTCTCTTCTTGCGGGAAAAGTTTATATTGCGCCGAGTGGATTTCATCTTTGCATAAAAAAGTCTGGAAATAATCAGGAAAATCTTTCTGTGTTTCTTGATTCAGGTGACGCAGTAAATTTCTTTAAGCCTGCCGCTGATAAAATGTTTGAAAGCGTAGCAAAGGTCTGCGGAAAAAAATCAATTGCAGTAATTTTAACCGGAATGGGAAAAGATGGAGGACTTGGGCTAAAAAGCGTTTATGATGCAGGCGGATTTACAATTGCCGAAGCTGAGCAGGACTGCGTTGTTTACGGAATGCCAAAATTTGCCATAGAAAAAAAAGCTGTTTCCAGAGTAGAGCGGCTTTCTTCAATTTCAAAACTGATAAATTCCCTTTTGTCAGAATAAAAATAAATGATGAAAAATAAAAACTGCCAGAAATGCTGCTGGTTTTTGCTTTTTACGGGGGAAAAATGAACTATGAATCGTCTTTTATAAAAAATCTTGAGCCATGTGCTGGAATTTTCTCTCTTATAAAAAATTTCAGCGGAATAAATTTAAACGAAGCACACCGCCGGCTTGTAAGCAGTTTTGTAAAACAAAGACTTTCCATCCTTGAAATAAATCTTGCAGATTACGAGCGGCTTCTTTATTCAGATGATGAAGAGTTTTATCTTTTAATTGACACCGCTGCAATAAACGAAACTTATTTTTTTAGGGAAGAAATTCAATTTGATTTTTTAAATCATTTTTATCTTCCAAAGTTCGATTCCGGGCAAATAAGAATTTGGAGTGCTGCATGCTCCAGCGGAGAAGAAGCAGTTTCTCTTTATGCCTTGTGCAAAAGTCACAGTATAAGCGCAAAAATTCTTGCAAGCGACATTGATACTTTTGTTTTAAAAATTTTAAAAGACGAAAATTACACAGAAAAATCTTTTAAACACGACGGGCAGAAATATCATCATCTGATTGAAAATTGCTGCCGCTTTGATGGAAAAACTTATACTCTCGATGATGATGCAAAAAAATCAATTATTCCGTTTTGCTATAATCTTGTACACGGCGGAAAGATTCCCTTGAGTTTTGGAGAATTTGACATAGTTTTTTTAAGAAACCTTTTTATTTATTTTGATGAGGATTTGCAGCGCCGTATTTTAAATAATATTGCAGTCAGCATAAAAAAAGGCGGACTTTTATTTTTGTCAGTAAATGAAACTGCTTCTGTTTTTTGCAACGGCTCAATTCCCTACAAAAAAGAACATTACGGCGACGTTTATTTTTTAAGGCGGATTTAAGCTTTCTTGTAATTCATCTTTTAGTCCGCTAAAATACACACATTGTAAACTTAACGATTGCAGTACTATCAGGCAGGTTTATAAAAAATCAAGGTAAAAAAATGCAGAATCTTACATTTACAGCAAATGAAGATGAGAGACTTGATCTTTTTCTTCAGCAGAATCTTCCTTACAAAATAGAAAAATTTTTTTCCGGGCAAAAAATTTCAAATAGTAAAATAAGGCGGCTTATAATTGCAGGCTGCGTAAAAGTGAACAAAAAAATTATAAAAATTCCCTCATTTTGTTTGCAAAAAAAAGCTGATGTTTGCGTTTTGCTTGATGAAGAAAAATTTTTTTATGAAAAATCAAATGGCGATATTGATTTTGTTCTGGAAGAAAAAGACGTTCTTTTTGATGACGAAGATTTGATTTTTGTAAACAAGCCGCCTTTTCTTCCCACAGAGGAAACTATTGTTCAGGGAAGAAAAAATCTTCATGACTGCGTGGTTGAATATCTTTGGAAAAAAAATCCGTCGTTAAGAAATCCGCCTTACGCTGGAATAATGCATCGGCTGGACAGGGAAACAAGCGGAGTAATTCTTTTTACAAAAAAGCGGAGCGTAAATCCTTTTATTCACAATCTTTTTGAAAAACACGGAATTCAAAAAACTTACCTTGCACTTTGCAGCCGGAAATTTAATGCGAAGTTAAAAGATTTTAAGACTGGCGAAAAATTTGAAGTTGAAAATTTTCTGGGACGAATTTCTCCAAAAAGCGCAAGATGTAAAATTGGACTTGTAAAAGAAAGTTCGGGCGGTCAAAAAGCAAAGACTGATTTTGAAATTTTAAATAAATTTGACTTTGACGGGAAAAAATATTTTTTAATAAAGTGTATGCCTTTTACGGGGCGCACTCATCAAATAAGAGTTCATCTTTCTTTGTTGAATCTTCCGATTGTAGGAGATGAGATTTACGGCGGAGAAAAAAATTTACTTGATCCAAGCGGACGCATAATGCTGCATGCAGAAAGCCTTGAGTTTACAAATCCGGCTTCAATGCAAAAACAGACGGTTTCTGCACCGCTTCCAGAATTTTTTTTGCCGCAGGAAAAGGGCACTCTAAAAAAATAATAGAAAAAAACTAAAAAAGAAGTTAAAATCTAAATCTATGCAGGGGCTTATTTTAAACGGAAGTAAAAACGTTTTTGAAGTTGAATGTGATGACGGCATTGTGCGAAGTTGTGCAATTAAGGGCAAGATTTTAAAAAGCGGACAGGATTATTACAATCCTCTTGCACCGGGCGACTTTGTTATGCTTGATGATTCTTCTGTGGAAGATGACAAGGCAATGATTTTGTCTTTAGTTCCGCGCAGAAACGAATTTGTAAGATGGAATGTAAAAAAAAGGCTTCCTCAGCTTCTTGCATCAAATTTGGATTATCTTTTGATTGTTACAACTCCTGATGAACCTCCGTTTCGTCCCCGCTTTATTGACAGAGCGCTTGCTCAGGCAGAATACGAAAATATTACTCCGGTGATTGTGTGCAACAAGTACGATTTAAAAGCCGGCTCAAGTGAAAACTTCCAGAGACAGCTTGAAATTTGGGAAGAAATCGGCTACAAGGTGATTCGCTCGA
>CAVCIJ010000039.1:0-2545 GCA_963601995.1 bacterium
GTGCAGAAGTTTTTAGAAAAGAAATTCTTGAAGCCTTAAAAAAGATTATCCGTCCTTATGGAATTTTTGAGCGTGATGACGCAAGCGTGCGCGAAAAAGAGGGCCTGGAAGAAAAAGCATGCTGGCTGGGCGAAGTCCGGGAAGAAAAAATAACGATTCGCGAAAATGATGTTCTTTTGGAAGTTGATATTGCTCATGGACAGAAGACAGGCTACTTTCTTGACCAGAAATTCAACAGAAAACAGGTTTCAAAACTTGCTGCAGGAAAAAAAGTTCTTGATGCGTGCAGTCATACAGGTTCATTCGGTCTTAACTGTTTTAAGGGCGGAGCAAAAGAAATTACGAGCATAGATTTAAGCCCAGAAGCAGTTGAAATGATAAACAGAAATATTGAACTTAATAAGGCTGGCACAAAGATGAAGGCTGTTTGTGCTGACATTTTTGATGCCTTAAAAGATTACGAAGCTAAGGGCGAAAAATTCGATTTAATTATTCTTGACCCTCCAGCTTTTACAAAAAATGCAAAGAATATTCAAAAAGCTTATGGCGGCTACAAAGAAATAAATTTGCGTGCAATGCGTCTTTTAACTGAAAATGGAATTTTAGTAACCTGTTCATGTTCATACTTCTTTGATTCTGAACATTTTTGCGGAATGATTATGAAGGCTGCTGAAGATTCTAAAAAGCGTGTGCAGATTCTTGCAAAGTATGGAGCAGGCCCTGACCATCCTGTTCTTGCCGGTTATCCGAAATCTGAATATTTAAAGTGCGCTGTCTGCCGTGTTCTGTAGAAATTATGATTGAGCGTGTTTTTAAGGAAAACTGATGTCTTATAACTGTATTTTTTTGATGGGACCGACTGCCGTCGGAAAAACTGCAATCGGCGTGCGTCTTGCAGCTAGTTTGAACGGTGAAATTTTAAGTGCGGACAGCCGCCAGGTTTACCGCGGACTTGATATTGGAAGCGGAAAAGATCTGGCAGATTTTAAAATGGCTGAATCTTTTGCCCTTTCTTTAAATCCTGACTTAAAAACAAAAATTGTTGATGGCGTTTATAATGTTCCTTACCACATTATTGACGTTGCAGACCTTTCCTACGAATACAGTCTTTTTGATTTTACGCGTGATTTTTATAATTCCTTTGCAGACTGCTTAAAACGCAGGGTTCTTCCGATTGTTGTCGGAGGAACTGGAATGTATGTGGATTCAATTTTGCATAATTATGACATGATTCCTTTTAGCGAAAACGAAGAAGAAAAACAAAAACTGCTCGATCTTTCTTATGAAGAATTAAAGTCAATTTTAATTAACGAAAAACAAAAACTTCATAATACAAGCGAATTTGGCGACAAGGAAAGAATCGTAAAGGCAATTTTATTGAATCGTTTTAATAAATCTGATGAATATAAGGTTTTAAAAGAGAAAATTCTTTCTGAGCGCCCGGCCGTAAAGCCTCTTGTAATGTGTACAACTCTTGAACGTTCTTTAGTGCGACAGCGTATTGCTGATCGTTTGCGCTCGCGTTTAAACGAAGGTTTAATTGAAGAAGTTGAAGGTTTGCATAAAAACGGGGCAAGCTGGCAGCGCCTTGAAAGTCTTGGACTTGAGTATCGTTTTGTAAGTGAATATCTTGAAGGCAGGATTGAATCAAAAGAAAAACTTTTTGAACTTTTAAATCTTGCAATCGGTCAGTTTGCAAAAAGACAGGAAACCTGGTTCCGTGGAATGGAAAAGAAGGGAATAAAAATAAACTGGCTGCCTCAGGAAATGTCAGTTGAGACACGTTTTAAGGCCGCCTTAGAATTAGCAGAAAATAATCTGCACTAAATTAAAAATTAAGCGGAAGCTTCTACAGCTGCTGCAACCTTTGTAAGGTATCCTGTTCTGATGCATGAATCGAACAGTGCCTTGCTTATAAAATCAGTTGTAACGTCTTCGTAACCGTCTTCGTCGCGTACAATGCGTACAATATAGCCGTCGTCCATTTCGCGGACTACAGTCATGTAATCTGTTGTTTTTCCAATGCTTTTTAAAGTGTATGTGCCCATTCGTTTTTCCTCCCGCGGATTTACCGCAAAATTAAATGTTCCGTACATTAAAATTTTCGGTATAATAAAAAAAAGGTTAAGCGTTTTTTATTTTTCAATTTTGCTTCTAACATTTAAGGCTTATTATGATTTTTGATAGTCACATGCATCTTGTTCATTCTAAAATACCAAATTTTTCACAGAATATTGAATATTGTGCCCTTGATTGTGTGCTTTCAAAAGATGAATATTTACAGCAGCAGAAACTGATTTCTTCAATTCCTTCTGGTTCAAATCTTCATTTTTTTACTTCCTTTGGAATTCATCCGCAAGATCCAGACCTTACCCAAAAAGAATTTTTAATTGAACTTTTAGAACAGAATAAAATTGACGCAATCGGTGAATGTGGTTTTGACCTTTTTACAAGCGATTTTAAATCGAATATTGAAAACCAGGAAAAAGCCTGGGCTTTGCAGATTGAATGTGCAGTAAAATACGAAAAACCGCTTGTCGTTCAT
>CAVCIJ010000040.1:0-3185 GCA_963601995.1 bacterium
AAATAATCATACTCCCCGAATCTAAAAATATCTTAAATTATCAAATTTAATCGCTCTTTTTCAAATTATTGCTAAAGAGCATCTCTAAAAAATATAGTCGCTTAAAGACAAAAAATTTTCAATCGAAAAAAAATCATCATTTTTTCATAAATTACAATTTTTAGAGACTTCATTAACAGAAATTCTCCGTGCAAAAACGATAAAAATCTGATGAAAACAAAAATTAAGCCATTTTAAAAAGCTGTTCAATATATGGCTCTTTTACAACCATTACATTGCAGTGGGCACTTCCTATAATTTCGCTGTTCTGACGACTGAGTTTTGTATACACAAGATTTGAAAACTCTGTAAGACCGCTTGTGCCGCCCAAAAGAATTAAATTTGCCTGCCAGTCATCCGCCGCCGTAATCAACTCTGACCAAACAGCACCATAGCGAAGTTCAGTTTCAATTTTTATGCCCTTTTGCCTTCCAAACTTTTCGCAGTAAGCAAGTTTCTTTTTGCCGTCACTTTCAATTTCTGCGAGAGAAGATTCACATTCCCCCTTAATCAGAATTTTTGCTGCAGAAAGGGCTTTTAAAGCATCAGTATTTACAACGTAAATCACTTTTACTCTACAACCTGTCTGTTTCGCCATTAAAATTGCATACATAAGCGCATGAAGCGAAGATTGTGAGCCATTGTACGCAACAATTACTTTTTGAAATAATGGTTTTATCATTTTGCCTGCCTGTTTTTTAGCGACTTTAAAACAAATACATTTTCCCGCTCCCTTTCTTCAAGAACGCCTTCAATGTACTTTACAGTTTCCTGATCCTGAGGAATTACCATTTTATCAAGGGCATTTACTCTGCGCTGAGTTTTTTTTACTTCACGTGCAAGACGCCACGCAATTGTTCTTATTGACGCAAGTTGAGTTAAAAGCGAAAGAAGCCTGAAAAATTCTTTCATAACAAAATCTGAATCTGGATAAGAACCTAAAAACGAAGAAAAAAGCTGTTGCTTTGGAAGAGCAACCTCAACAGTATCAAAAGTCATTCCGCCAATCACAACATTTTTGTTTTCCATTTTAAATTTATAAGTGACTGGAAACGCAATTTTTTCAACATTGTCGCCTCCGATTTTTAAAAGCATATTTTTTAAAGCCGGATATGCGCTTTCTGTACATTTGTCTATTTGCCGCTCAAGAAGCTTTACTTTTTCAACAATGTGCATTAACTCCATAACAAGAATTTCGCGTTTCTGTTCAAGAAGGTCGTAGCCCTGAGTACTTACAGCAAGCTGCTCTTTTACAGCAAGAAGATTCGATTTTGTTGGAGCAATATTCAGTTTTGCCATAAAGCGTCCTTATTCTGATAAAGCAGAATCCTCATTTTTGGGAAGATACTTTTTGAGCATTTCCTCCTTGATTCTGTAAAGTTCGCTTTGAGGAAGAATGCTTAAAAGTTTCCAGCCTAAATCCAGAGTTTCCGCAATGGAACGATCTTCATATTCACCTTGAGTAAAGAATTTTGCCTCAAGTTCATTTCCGAATTTTAAATAAAGCCTGTCAAGTTCACTAAGTTCTTCTTCGCCAATAATGCTCGCCAAATTTCTGATTGACTTTACCTTTGAATACGAAGCAAAAAGCTGACTCGAAACTGCCGCATGATCTTCGCGCGTCATACCTTCTCCAATTCCGTCTTTCATCAAACGACTTAAAGAAGGCAGACCACTTACAGGCGGATACATTCCCTTGCCAAACATTTCCCGATCAAGAACAATCTGACCTTCTGTAATGTAGCCGGTTAAGTCTGGAATTGGATGCGAAATATCATCATTTGGCATTGTAAGAATTGGAATTTGTGTAATTGAACCAGATGAACCCTGAACTTTTCCAGCCCTCTCGTAAAGTTCTGCCAAGTCTGAATACAAATAGCCGGGATAACCCTTTCTTCCAGGAACTTCGCCGCGGGTAGTTGAAATTTCACGCAGAGCCTCGCAGTAATTTGTCATATCAGTCATTACAACAAGAACGTGCATATTGCATTCAAAAGCAAGATATTCCGCAGCCGTAAGTGCACAACGCGGAGTGATTATTCTTTCGATTGAAGGTGCGTCTGCCAGAGACTGAAACATTACAACGCGGGAAAGAACGCCCGATTCCTCAAATGTATTTTTAAAGAACTGGGCAACATCGTATTTTATTCCCATTCCGGCAAAAACCATAACAAATTCTTCATTGCTGTTCAAAAGTTTTGCCTGACGGATAATTTGAGCCGCAAGTTTATTGTGAGGAAGTCCGCTGCCTGAAAAAATAGGGAGCTTTTGTCCGCGAATTAAAGTGTTCATTCCGTCGATTGATGAAATTCCTGTTTGAATAAAATCCCTTGGATAAACACGCGCGTACGGATTTATTGGATTTCCGTTTACATTAACTTTTTTGTCACTGATAATTTGAGGATAACCGTCAATCGAATCGCCAAGTCCGTTGAAAATTCTTCCCAAAAGTCCTCTTCCAACACGAAGCTGCAAAGGTTCTTCAAGAAATTCAACTGTTGCAGAATCCAAATCGAGTCCCGTAGTGCTTCCAAAAATCTGAACAACAGCAGCTTTTTCATTTATATCGATGATTCGTCCAGTTCTTTTTTCACCATTTTTGTCGCGAACATAAACAACTTCACCGTAAAATGAATTTTCACTGCGCTTGACCGCAACAATCGGTCCGTCAACAGAATTTAATCCTGAATATTCAATTCCTTTCATATCACTGAATCCTTTTCATAAACCGCAGAAAGTTCTGCCATCTGCTCTTCAATGCGCATTTCTATTGAATGAAGTTTTTCAATTTCATCATTTTTTATAACGCTTTTTGCCCTCACAATTTCGCTGCGAACAGGAAGTTCAGTTATTTTTGACAGAGGACAGCCCTTTGCAATGAGTTCCAAAGATTTTTTATAAAATTCCATTATAAGAAGCAGAAGATTTATTTGCTTTTCCGGACTTGAATAAGCATCTACGTCATCAAAGGCATTTTGCTGCAAAAATCCGTTTTTAATCATTTCGCATATATTTAAAACAAGGCGATCCTTATCAGGAAGTGCATCCGCTCCAATAAGCCGCACGATCTGCTCAAGCCGCCGCTCTTTTTTAAGAAGTTCAAGTGCTTCTATGCGGATTTGAGCCCAGCGCGGATCAAATTTATC
>CAVCIJ010000041.1:0-2756 GCA_963601995.1 bacterium
CATCGTGCCAGCGTAAAAGCGATTCAAATCCACGCAATTTGTCTGTTGCAATGTTAAACTGAGGCTGAAAGTATAATTTAAACTCTTTATCTACGGTTGCCTTCGTGAGTTTTGTTTCAAGATTGAGCCTTTTAAGAAATTTTTCCTGCATAACAGAATGAAAGCATAAAATTCCATTTTTGCCGTTTTTCTTTACATCGCTTTTTGCCATATCAGCAAATTTCAGAAGATCATCATGATTTCTTGTGTCATCTGGAAAAATAGAAATTCCTCCAGAAATTCCAATTCCCTCAGCATTGAACATTCCAAGAATTTTTTTGCCAATATAAAGTGCCTGCTCCTTGTCTGAAATATTTCTGTAAATAACAATAAATTCATCTCCACCAAATCTTAGCGGAGTAATATTTGCATTTTCAAAAAGTCTAAAAAGAGTGGCCGCGTTTCTAATAATTTCGTCGCCCTTGTTGTGACCTTCTGAATCATTTATGTCTTTTAAATTATCAATATCAAAAAGAAGAACTGCAAGTTTTGTTTCGCTTTTATCAGCTTCGGCAATCATAGCCTTAAAATTTGAGTTAAGATAAGCTGCATTGTAAAGATTTGTAAGACTGTCGTGGAATGCTGCAAAATAAAGCTGATTGTTCAAAGTTTTTATGCTTTTAAGCTGATTGTTTAAATCTTTCTGGCTTTTTTCAAGCATTTCTGAAACTTCGGCAAGTTTTTTGTTCTGACTTTCAAGCTTTGATTCGTATTCTTTTTCGGCAGAAATATTTTCGATTGAAACCGCAATTAAATTTTCTCCAACTGGAGCAAATTTCACCTTGAGCCACATTTTTAAAAGCGATGAATAAAATGACTCATTTATAAATTTTCCCTTACAAAGTGAATAGCATGCAAGATTGAACCAGGGAAATTCCCTTGAAATTTTATTTTCGAACTGCGAGTATTTTTGATTTTCTTCCACACGTCCGTTAAGAAGCACTGTTAAAGTGGTATTTATAAATTCTATTTTAAAGTCGCAAATTTCGTCTTTGTTGTAAAGAGGGCTTGCAAGAAGAACAGGAATATGAATCAAACGCAAAACACTTTTAAAATCTTTGTCACCGAGCATTTTTTTTTATGTTACCTTTTGTTTTTTTTTAAATTTTATTTCTTTATGCCATTATAGCATATTTATATTGATTTTATCTGAATTTAAAATAAAAAATGATGCAAAATTTCCTATCCTGCAGATTTTTTAAGAGACTTTTTTAACTGCAATTTTTGTTTTTTTTTATGAAAATTTTACGTCCAAATCAGTTAATTTGAAAATTAAAAGAACTGGGCGTAAATAAAGAAATTTCTTTAAAAAAAATCAGTGGGCGGCGGCAAAGGTTTTTAGTCCGCGCCGGAGCAAAAATGCAATCAGACAAATTCCTAAAATCAGCACAAAAGAAAGCGAATTGATTACAGGGCTTACGCCAAAACGAATCATCGAGTAAACATAAAGTGGCAGAGTTGTGCTTCCAGGTCCGCTTACGAGCGCTGTAATAACATAGTCTTCAAGTGACATTGTAATGCTCATCATAAAACCAGAAAGAATTCCCGGCATGATTGCAGGAATAATCACTCTAAAAAGCGTTTGAACTTCATTTGCCCCTAAATCGTGGCTTGCTTCAATGATTGAATAGTCAAATTCATCGATTCTTGCATTTACCATCAGGAAAACAAATGGTAAACAGAAAGTTGTGTGTGCTATAAAAATCGTAAAAAGTCCTAAAGAAATTTTGATTCCACTAAAGAAAATCAGCATGGAAACGCCCATTATAACTTCCGGAAGAACCATCGGTAAAAAACTTACAGTCTGAATGTAATTGCGGCCGAAGAATTTATACCATGCAATTCCGATTGAAGCGAGTGTGCCTAAAATTGTTGCTACCAAAGATGAGGTAATTGCTACAATCAGCGAGTTTAAAAGAGCCGTCCAAAGTGGTTTTGAATTAAAAATGAGCTGCTCGTACCAAACAAATGAAAATCTCGTAAACTCAGAATCTTTTGACTCGTTGAAAGAATAAAATATAATTACAAAAAGCGGAATGAACAAAAATAAAAGTGCAAGGCATAAAACTGTATTTGAAAAACTTAATGGTCTGTTGCGCTTTTTCCAGCCTTTTTTTGCGTGCCTGAAATTCGCCGCCTTTGGATCCTTTGCTTTTTTTAAATCTTTATTTACAAGTGAATTTACTGTTGCAACCAGCGGATTTTTCATTTTTCACCTCGATTTTTCCTGCTGAACTTGAATCAAAAACTGAATTCAAGAAAAATTTTAATTTTGCTCACCTGCGTTTTCTGCAAGAGCAATTTGCGAAACGTCTGAAGAAGCCATAGAATCTTCTTTGTTTGAAACTTTTTTAAGTTTTGCTTCTTTGCGGTTTGAACTCAGCATAAAGAGAACTGCTGCCATTGAAATAATTGTAATGAGCATGCTGAATGCACTTGCTAAAGGCCAGTTACGTACTTTTTGAACCTGATCAACAATTATGTTTCCAAGCATATAACTGTCTTTTCCTCCCACAAGCTGAGGAACAGTATAGTTTCCAAAAATTGGAATAAAAGTAAAAATTACTCCGCTTAAAATTCCGCTTTTTATTCCCGGAAGAAGAACTTTCATCATTGACTGTCGCTTTGTAGCACCTAAATCGCGGGCGGCTTCAAGAAGAGTAAAGTCGAAACGATCAACTGCTGTAAAAACTGGCAGAATGGCGTATGGAAGATAC
>CAVCIJ010000042.1:0-4866 GCA_963601995.1 bacterium
CATTTATGTATTATGGATTTACAGAAAGTCAGAGGGCTCACCTTCAGAATTTTGTGATAAGAGAAGGCGGCACGTCATTTTCTTTTTGTTTTGAAAATAATCAAAAAACTGAAGGCGAAAATGTTGTTAGTGCCGCGTTTTTGTACAAGGACGATTTTAAATCTAAAAATCATCTTAAGCGCGTTTTAAATAAAAGACCTTTAGTAAGTGCTGATTTTTCTAAAACTCAGGAAAATAAAATTGAACTTTTGTTTGCAATTTCGCCGGAAGAAGAAATTCCCTGTGGATTTTTTGTTCACGGTACCGGCAGTTATAAACTTGACCTTGTTGCTGAAAAAGAAGTTCAGCTTGGCTTTTGTAAAAATCATGAAAATCAGAATTTGACCTTTGCATTTTCAAGTGCCGGCGGAACTGCGGACTTTTCTTTTAATCACTTTGATTTTTCACAGGCAAAAAGTATTTTTTGTAAGGAAAATGAATTTGCTCCGCTTCTTGAAATTTATATGACAGAAATTCAGGAGATTGGAAGTCCAAAGAATCAACCTGCGCTTAAGGCAAAATTTGGTGATGAAAGTTTAAATATCAGAAGAACAAAAAAAATCAATCTGCAAAAAATTCAATGTGCTGCTTACAAAAATCCGTATTCAAACTTTGAAATTGAAAATGGCTTACAAATGTTTCTTGGCGTTATGATGAAAAAAAATCAGAATCTTCTTTCCAAAGAATTTGATTTTTCTCCGGTAAAAACTGATCTTGGCCTTATTCTTGACTGGAATCAGGACGCCTGGCGATGCGAAGATTACGAAATTTTTGAATGGGAAGAATTCAATGGCGTTTTGATATTTGATTTTAAGAATTATTTTGTTCAAAACGAATTTTTTACCCGGCTGGCATATTTTGTGGAAAAGGCCGGTTTTAAGGGAACTTTGGTAAGCGATGATTTTGTGTATAATCGGCACGGTTATAATGCGCACGATTACAAGGCTGAAGACTTGGCGAAGTTTTTTAATCTTGCTGAAAAAGAAAATTTTCCTTTGAATCAAAACGAACTTAAGTTGAGGCAAATCCTTTTATTCAATAAAATAATTCTTCCCTGCGATTCTGGAGAAGAAAAATTTACGGCAGGAAAAGGTGCTGTTATTTCGATTTCCCGTGAATCTCCTGAATATTTGAGATGGCAGCTTCTTGCGCATGAAAGCTGGCATGGAATTTATTTTACGAATGAAAATTTCAGGAATGCAGTTGCGGCAATTTATAATATGTTTGATGAAAAATCTCTTGAGTTTATAAAAGTATTTTGGGAAACTCAGCCTGGTCTTGGCTACGACACAAAAGACGAATATTTGATGCAAAATGAATTTATGGCTTACATAATGCAGACGAATTCTCCGCGGGAATATTTTTTGAACTTTGCAAATCGTTCTTCAGTAAACAGAATTGAAGGCGAACTTGCTGCCTATATTCGCGAAACTAGGGCAGAGGCCTTTGCTCAGGCAGGTGATTTTTTGAATACCTACGCTTTTGACAATTGGGGACTTGCATGCGGAAGATCAAGTCTTGTTACAAAATAATTTTATTTTTATACAGATGGCTTTATATCAAGATTGAATAATTTTTCTCCGCGTACTGTTGTTGGCGGTCCGTGTCCCGGAAGCAAAATTGTGTCATCTGTTTGAGATAAAATTTTTTCCTGGATTTTATCTTTTAAAAGTTTTTCAGAATATTTGTTTGTTGTTCCGCTGATTCTTCCTGCGCTGATTGTGTCGCCTGTAAACATAAGATTTTCGATTTTAAAAACCATGCTGTCGGATGAATGACCAGGCACAGAATAATAATCAATATTCAGACCCGCAATTTTGATTTTTCCGTCGCCGCGCAGAACTTCTGTTTCAACTCCGCCAACTTCAAAATCTCCTGCGTAAACCTTTATTGTATAAATTTTCAAAAGTGTTTTTAGTCCCCGAACGTGCTGCTTGTGGTTGTGAGTAATTAAAACGGCCTTGAGCGTGTATCCTCCGTCTTCAATCTGTTTTATCATATCAATTGTAATTTTTGCGGGATCAATAATAATCGCTTCTTTTAGATTTTCATTTTCGTTAACCACAACATATGCGTTTGTAAATCCGTCAAAGCTAAGATGAAAATATACTTTCATAGTTTTAAGTCCTCGTTCGTCTTATCTGCGGAATTTCTTATGTCGCTGATGTAACTGTCTTCGTAGCGGTTCATAAGAGCTTCTCTTGTATTTGAAAGTTTAAACGAAACATTGTCTTTCATCGCTTCGTAAAAAATAGTTTTCTTTAAATTGCAGTTATTCATCGAAGTTGTAATCAGAACTGCCTTTATGAATCTGCTGTTGTAAAGATCGCTGTCATCAAAACTTGTCTGGTAAGCTGTAATTCCGTTAAAGTTATTGTGAACTAAATCGCTTCCAGTAAGAATTACGTGAATCATTTTTGAGCCTGTAAAATTTGAAAACTGAATGTTGCTTGCAATAAAATCGCAGTCGCTTATGGTACAAAAAGACAGATTGCACATTCTCATTCTGAGTCCGTTTGAGTGAATGTTCGTGAGATTGCAGTTGCTGAAGTCGCAGCCATAAAATTTTTTGTTGCTCAAGTCTTCTTCGTAAAATTTAATTCCGCTCGCGTTCAGTCCGATTATTTTTTCGTGATTTCGGACATAAAGTCTTATTTGATTTACAGTCCGCTCTTTTTCAGGATGATGCTCAAGACAGTAAATTTTTTTTTCACTTTGCTTTTCTTCAAAACTGCTTAAAAGTTCTCCATTTTTGTCAAAAGAAGAAAGTGCTGTTTTTTTACAGTCCTTGCATTTGCATTGTCTTAGCTCAAACATAGTTAAAATTCTATGCTATTGAATCTAAATAGTCAAATGGCTAAAATCAAAATATGTGTTGGAAATGCGGAAACGAAATTCAAGTTTCAAGCGGACAAAAAATTTTTTTTGCAGACGAATGTTCATTTTGTCATTCGCCTTTGCATTGCTGCCTTAACTGCCAGTTTTATTCGCCGGGTTCTCATTACGATTGCCGCGAAACTGTAGAAGAACTTGTGCGCGACAAGGAAAAGTCGAATTTATGTGATTATTTTAAAGTAAAGAATTCTTTTTCATCACAAAAAAATTCTTTGCAGATCAAGGCGGAGCAGGCAAAAAAGAATTTTGACGCTTTATTTTCAATTTGATTTTTTAGATAATCTAATGCGAGACTGATTTTAAGTCCTTACACTGACTGCGGATTTTTGTTCCGCGCTTTTAATTTACTGAAAAAAATGGAAAATATAGATTTTGCTTTTCTTGATTCCGGAACTGGCGGAATTCCTTACATGCTTTATCTTCGCAAAAAACTTCCGGACTCTTATTGTGCTTATCTTGGTGATACTGCACATTTTCCCTACGGACAAAAAAGTCCTGAACAAATTCTAGAATGTGCATCCGAAGCTGTTTCTCTTATTTTAAAAAAGTGGAATCCAAAAACTGTTGTAATCGGCTGTAACACAATAAGCGTTACTGCTCTTGCTGAACTTAGAAAATGCTTTCCTTCCACGCCGATTGTTGGAACTGTGCCTGCAATAAAACTTGCTGCCTCTGTAAGCAAAAATAAAAGAATTGGACTTCTTGCAACAAACGCAACTATAAATCATCCTTATTGCAAAAATTTGATTGATGAATTTGCCAGCGATTGCACAGTTTTTAAGCGCGGAGATCCAGAGTTGATTTCTTTTGTTGAAAAAAAACTTTTTACATCAAGCGAAAAAGAAAAATTTGATGCAATCAGTCCTGCGCTAAATTTTTTTAAGGAAAATGACTGCGACACAATAATTTTAGGTTGCACTCATTTTACTCATCTTGCCGAAGAATTTAAAAAACTTTGCGGAGAAAAAATTCAAATTGTTGACAGCCGCGACGGTGTTGCAAGACAGGCAATTCGTGTGGAAGAAAAATGTCTTGAAGAAAGTGCCGGCAAAAACCTGCAGCCTGAAAATTTAAAAACGCAAAGTTTTGCATTTTTTGTTACAAAGGCAGATTCTTCTGAAGAAAATGAATATAAAATTCTCTGCAAAAACTTAAACATTCCTTGGGGCGGAATTTTAAGTCTTTAAAAATTCAAAAAACCGGAAAATTTTTTATGGAAGAAAAAAAATCAGCAAACAGGGCGTTCAGTGAATTTTCAAAAAAATTCAGCAGATTTAAAAAATCATCTGAGGGTAAAAAAAATCCTGATTTTCAAAAAAAAGAGACTCTTCAAAATCTTATAGCGGAAAATGAAGAGCGCAAAAAAGAAAATGTTCTTGCTTCTTTAAAAAATTACGAAATTCCTTTTACAAAAGAAATTGAAGATGATGAAGCTTCGCTTTTAAAATCGTATTCGCTTTTTAAAGGCGTTCTTGAACTTAACAAAAGTATTGGCAATGAAAAAACTTATATTTGCGATTTTAAAATTGCTTCTCCGCTTGCAAAAAAAACTTCGTACACTTACGGCACTCAGTTTGTTTACCTTCAGTGCTGGTTTAAATACTGTAAGAAAATTGATGATTTTATGCCTGTTTTAGAAAAATCTTTGGAAAGCAAATGCGATAAATTTAACTTAACATTTATTCCTTCTGATGAATTTGAATTTGAGGCGCGGCAAAAAGAACTTGTTCAAGTTATTGAAGAAAGTATTTTCTCTTAAACTCTGCACTGCTTAAAGTTTACAAAAAAAATGCCGCGCTGTTTTCTTTTAGAAAATCAGCGCGGCTTCAAGATGAAATAAAGTTTATATTTTAACTTGCGATAGGCTACAGACGGCTTGCAATTTCGTCAATGTATTCCCACGAATTTACAATTTTCTTTGCTTTTGGTTCA
>CAVCIJ010000043.1:0-3859 GCA_963601995.1 bacterium
AACATCTGCTTCCAAAATTTTTTTTGCAAGTTCCTGAGTAAAAAAATCTGGATTTCCAGTTCCACTTCCTGCAAGAAAAATTTCAATTTTTTCTGAATTTTCAATTTTTTTTTCACTGTCAGAAATTTTTAAATTTTCAAAAATTTTATTTATTGCTTCGTCCACAGAAAAAACTTTTTCATAATTTTCAAATGTTAAATCCAGATTCTTTTCTTCGTGATTTTTTATGATAAAGCATTTTATTTTTTTTAGCTCTGCCGCTTCAATTTTTTCATCAAGTCCACCGTTTTTTCCACTTTCCTTGCTTACAAGGATTTTTATTTTTAAACTGTCAATAAGGGTGCAGTTCAGTTCTTTTGAAAACGGACCCTGCATCGCAATTATCTGCTTTCCTTCAAGATTTGATTTTTCACAAATTTCAAGACTTTCTTTTGAAGGTATGACACGCGCAAAAATTCTCTCTCTTAAATTTTTATCCGCACAGAATTTGTTTAAATCCTTGCTTCCTGTTGTAAGAAGAATTTTTCCTGATGTTTTTTTTAACTCTTCAATACACTCTTCGGGACTGTCAAAATAATGGCAGCAAGTAAAATTTTCATGACTTAAATTTCTTTCAATTCTGATAATTTTTATTTTTCCACAAAAACTTTTTATTATGTTTTGGGAAACAATTTTTGCAAAAGGATGAGTTGCGTCTACAACAAGAGAATATATTTTTTTTTCAAAAAGACTTTCCATTTCTTTTGAATCAAGACGACCTGTTATTACAGTTAAATTTTTGTGTTCGCCGGCAAGCTTTTCTCCGTACTCAGTTGCAACACACAAGTCAGTTTGAATTCCAAGTGCAGCTATTTTTTCTGCAAGAATGCGGCCTTCAACAGTTCCGCCAAAAATTAAAATTCCTTTCATATTTTGTATCCGCGCTTTGTAATTAAAAAAGATTTGCCGCTCAAGTCAGTAAAAATCTCAGACTGCGAATTTCCAATAAAAACTGTTGTAAACATATCCGCTTCAAAATCAATAAGTTTATCAAGAGTACAGGCTTCAGATATTTCTCCTTCCCGACCAATATTTTTAACCCATGCACACGCCCTCTCTTTTTCTACGCCACAGTCAAGAAGAATTCTGCAGGCTTTTTTTAAATAATCTTTTCGTTTGTGACTTGAAGGATTGTAAATACAAATTGAAAAATCACCTGAAACTGCAGCTTTTAGTCTTTTTTCAATTAGCTGATAAGGAATCATTAAATCACTCAAACTTATGACACAAAAATCATTTCCAAGCGGAGCACCTAAAACTGCACTTCCCGAAAGACACGCACTTATTCCAGGAACAACCGTCAGTTTTATTTTGCTGTACTTTTCATTTTCTTTTTTTAGAAAAAACATCGGTGACGCCATTCCATAAACGCCCGCATCGCCTGAGCAAACAAGAGCAATATTTTTCCCCTGCAATGCAAGTTCGAAGCAAAGAGTGCATCTTTCGATTTCGTGACGCATTCCACTCAAAATAAATTCCTTCTGCGGAAAATATTTTTTTACAAGTTCAACATAAACAGAATATCCCACAACAACATCAGATTTTTTTATAGCCTCAAGCGCATTTTCGCTCATAAAGCCAATGTCGCCAGGTCCGATTCCCACAATAAAAATTTCATTTTCCATTAAAAAAATTTCCTTATATTTTTAACTTTTCCATTCACTGATGATGGGAATTTTTTCAGCAAGCGCAAGCGTCATTCCACAAAAAGCAGTTTTTTTTATTAAAAGTTCACCGCCGCCAGAAGCATAAAGTGCCGCCCTTTCACACACATTTGAAACGCCTGTTTTTTGCAAAACAAATTCTGATTCTGAAAAATTTCCTTTTACAGTTTTTAATTCTTCTGCGCTGAATGTAAAAAAGGGAACATTTAAAAACTGTGAAAAAAGAATGATTCCTTCCTCATCCTTTTTTATATCAATTGAACAAACGCATGCAATGTCTAGAATTTTTTCTTTAAGATTTTTCTCTACAAAATTTTTTATTTCTTCAAATGATTTTCCTTTTTTGCATCCGATTCCCAAACATAAAATTTTTGGTTTTAATTTAAGTGTGCAAGATTTTTTTATTTCGCCTGTAGAAATTTTTATGTCAGCAAAATCAGGCTCACTTGCACTTTGTAAAACACTGATATTTTTTAAAGAGTTTTCATTTTGAACTTGAATTGATTTTTCTATCCAAAGTGAAATTCTTTTTCCTTCAAGAATTTTTTTTGAAACAAGAACAATTCCTTCCCTATTTAAAATCCGAAGAGAATTTTTTTTTGCAAAAACATCAACTGCAAAAAGATTTTCGCTGTCAGTTGCAGTGCTTATAACTGGAACTGCACAAAGTTTTTCTGCAATCTGACACGATATTTCGTTTGCGCCACCAATGTGCCCTGAAAGAAGAGGAATTACAAATTTTCCTCTTTCATCAAGCACAATTACCGGCGGATCCAAAAATTTGTCTTTTACAAAAGGACTTACTGCCCTTACGGCGATTCCACATGCGCCTATAAAAACAAGCGGAATTCTTTTTTCAAACGCAGCTTTTGCAAAATCATTTATACTCTGATTTTTAGTCCTCGAAATCCATTTTATTTCTGGAAAAAGTGACTTTATTTTTTTTTCGAGAAAATTTCCTGTTTTTGTAAAAGATGAAATATAAAAAATCATTTTTGCTCTTCTGTTTTTATTTTTCTAAACTCAGTTTCAAAATCAGCAGAATAAAGACGACTTTTTGAATAACCGCTGTGCAAAATAAAATCGCCTACAAGAACAACTGCAGTTTTTGTAATATTATTTTTTTCTGCAAGTTCCGGAAGACTTTCTAAAGTGCAGATAAATTTTTTTTCATCAGTCCACGTTGCTTTATAAACAAGGGCTGCGGGTGTATTTTTTTTATATCCGCCTTTAATAAGTTCATGACAGAGTTTTTTTAACATTCCGCTGCTAAGATAAATTGCCATCGAAGCTTTATGAGAAGCAAACGACTTTATTTTTTCTCCTTCAGGAACATCTGTTTTTCCTTCTATCCTTGTAATTATAAGGCTTTGTGAAACTTCTGGCAAAGTAAACTCAAGATTAAAGCTTGCTGCCGCTCCAAAACACGCACTCACTCCAGGAACACTTTCATACTTAATTTTTTTTTCATCAAGCGCATCCATCTGCTCTCTTATTGCTCCGTAAATGCTTGCGTCTCCTGTGTGCAGCCTTACAACATTCTGATTTTTTTTGTCGGCATTAAAAATCACCTCGAGAACTTCATCAAGAGTCATTTTTGCACTGTTAAAAATTTCGCAATTATTTTTTGTGAACTCAAGAAGTTCAGGATTTACAAGCGAGCCTGCGTAAATTACAACGTCGGCAGTTTGCAAAAGTTTCATTCCGCGAACTGTAATAAGATCTGGAGAACCAGGTCCTGCGCCTACAAAATAAATCATATTTTCTCCTCATTAAGAAAATCAATGGCGTTGTTAGTTTTTGCAAGAAGACCGAGCTTAGTTCCAAAAACAATGCACTCAATTTTAATTTTTTCATCAGCTCTTTTATTCAAGAAAAACATTATTTTTTCAAGAATATATTTCATTGCCTCTTCAAGATGCCCTTCTTTTTTTATAAGAAGAAGTCCTTCTTCAACAGAAACCTGATCTAGAATTTTTCTTGCACAATCGCTTGAACATCCTGAAAAAACTGCCGCTGCACACAAAAGTTCCATCCGGCAGTCCCCTTCTTTTGAATGAGTGTTCATAATTCCACCAGAAATTTTTATCAGTTTTCCAACGTGACCGCACAAAAGCATTTTTTTAAATCCCTCTGACACAGCCATATCTATTGTG
>CAVCIJ010000044.1:0-3556 GCA_963601995.1 bacterium
GTGCAGGACATTTCCTGAATGTTAAAAAGTATTACGCGATTTTTTATCCGGTAATTTGAAAGATAGGAAACATTTACAATCGAACAGTCATCGCCGGTAACAACGTCGCACAAAAGTGAATTAAAAATTCCCGTCATCAATTCAAGATCGTGATATTTTACAGTTGCGCTTCTGATTCTTCCAAGAATTATAAATCCAGTGAAAGAAGAATCCATTATTTGTGCTGGATTAAAATTGCCTTCACCTTCGCAAACCCAAACATTCTGCCAGGATGGATCTGAGGATGTATTTCTGTTTTTTATTAAAACTGATATTTCCTGTTCGCTCAAATGCCGCTTTCCCACCAGAAGATTTTGAGGAACACTAAAAATTCGATTTTCACTTGAAATTTCTTTTACAATAGACATAAAATTCAGTCTAATACGATTTAACAAAAAATTCACCTGGATTTTTAAACTACCTGTTATGAAAAAAAAATTAAAATCTTTTACATTTATTCTGATTTTATCAATTTTGTTTTGTCCGCAGATTTTTTGTCAGCCTCAAGAAAAAAATCAAAATTCATCAAAAAGTGATTTTAACTGTGAATCATTTAAAATAGAAAATTCAAATGATTTTCTCTACATTATGACTCTTGAAAATGGACTTACAGTTTTTGTCCGCGAAGATTATTCTTCGGCTCTTGTTCATTTTAGATTTTCCTGCAGAGCAGGAATTTCAAATCAAACAAAATTCAACTCAGGATTTATTCCGCTTTATACAAATCTTCTTGCAAAAAAAATTCAAAGCTCCAGTTCCCTGCAAAATAAAATTTCTGTAAAAGGCGAATGCAACGCAAAAAGTTCAAATTTCACTGCTGATTTTTCGCCGCTTTATTTAAATGATTTTTTTAATTCACTCGGAAAAACTTTAAAAAATCAGGAATTCAGCGACAGTGAAATAAAAAAAGAATATGAGTCTATGAAAGAAAATGTAAAAAATTATGCAGGCTCAACTGCCGGTTTTATAAACAGTGCGATTGATTCAAGAATTTTTTATGAAGAACCGTGGAAAACTGATTCAGGAATTTACCCTGCACTTTTTGCCTCTTACACGCCGCAGGAAGTCCGCACAATTTTATATGACATTGAAAATTTTTATTCGCCAAAAAACTGTGCTGTTTTTATAAGCGGAAACATTTCTTTTAAAACCGTTTATGAACTTTGCAAAAATAATCTTGAAATTTGGAAAAAAGATTTTAATTTGAATCCAGGAAATTTTTCAGGATTTTCTGATGAAATTTTTTACGGGCAAAAAAATTTTCCTGAACCAGAGGAAACTTCAAAAAGTCAGAATGAAATTTTAGAAGAAAAAAAATTTCCTGAGCAAAAAAAATTTGTTCTTATTTCAAACGAATTTTCTCCGGAAATAACGCAGATTGTAATTCAATACGAAAATCTTTCTCAAAGCGAAGCAGATATTTTAAGTGCAGCATGGAATAGTTTTGATTCAAACTTGAAATCAAATATTTTAAGCAGCACTTTGATTGCCGTAAGAAGCGCAGATTACATTGGAATTTCAAGCGCACAGGGAATAAAAAATTCGCGGCTCATAATCCAGTCTCTGATTGAATCTCCTGAATCTCTAAATAGGAACAAAGGTGATTTTTATGATGACGAAGGAAATTTAATTCGTGAAGAAAAAATTCCAATTGTTGAACAGACTGCAAAATTTCTTGAACTTACAAAAAAATCTGCACATCTTTCAAGAAAACAATTTGTAAGAGCACAAAACGAAATTTACTCAAAATATAAAAATCAAAATGGAAATGCGCTTTTAAATATTGATATGATTTCAAATTTTTGGGCGGAAAACGGAATTTCAAATCAGGAAGAATTTTATAAAACTTATCAGAATTTTGCACATAAAATTCAAAGTGAAAACGAAAAATCAATTGAAGAAAAAATTCTTTCTCAAGAACCCTATGTTTTTTTACTTGTAAATTCAAAAATTTATGATGAACAAAAAAATTCATTTTTAGACGCCGGATACAATTTGATTACAAAGGAAAATGCTTCCTGGTACGAAAATGAAATGAATCTTGTTGAACAAAAGTCAAACATCAAAAAAGCAAAAAGCAAATTTACTGATGAAAATTATAGTCTGCTCAAAAAAAATTTCGCAGAAGATTTTTATAAAAACAATGCTCCGCTGATAAAAAATTTTTCGCTAAAAAACGGAATTCCTGTTTTTATAAAAGAAAATCCGCAAAGTCAGGATATTTGTGTTTCAATTGCAATTTACGGTGGTGAAATGGCGTCTCCAAAAAATCAAAAACTTCTTCGTACTGTTTTAATAAATGCCTTCGCAAAAAATATTCAAGGTGAACTTACAAAACTCAAGAAAACAAACACTTTTGAGGGAAGCACAAATCTTAAAGCGTGGACAGAAGAAACATGTTCTTACATAACGATTGAATGTTTAAAAGACGACATTCAATTTGTTCTTGAAGCCGCATTCAATGCTGTAATTTACGGAGATGTAAGTCCTGTAAGTGCAGACAGTCTTGTAAGCGAACAAAGTTATCAGTGGAGAACAAAAAATTTATTCTTAACTGAGCAGATGAAAAACAACGCACTTTCTTATCTGTTTCGCGGAAGTGAGTTTCAAAAACTTTTTTCAAGCGAAACTCCAGTTTTAGAATCAACTACATACAATTCAATTTCGCTTGCATACACACAGCTTTTAGACGCATCCCTTTATTCAATTGTAATTGCAGGCGGAATCAAAGAAGAAAATGCAAAAAATTTATTCAAAACAAATTTTGAACTGCTTTTAAAGCAATCAGAAAAAACTGAATACAAGGAAATTCAGCCGCAGTTTAAAAACAAAATCCGAAATGTTCAGCTTGTTCACACTTTTACAACAAATCTTCCAGCCTATCTTGCACCAAAAGAATCGCCTCTTCTTGTGCCCACAACAGAATTTTTTGATCCTGCACAATTTTATTTTGCGGCCCCACAAGACAATCTTGAAAAAGAAATTTTCAATTCACTTCTTTTTGAATTTGAATATTTGATTAAAAATGAACTTGGAGAAAATGCAGAAATAAGTTCGTTTCCTGCAAAAATTTTTGTAAACACAGGAATGATTCAATCTGGAAAAATAAAAAACACAGACAGTTTTCTGGCAGCTTATAAAAACGCAAGAAAGTTCATTCTTAAAAACCTGAATAATCAGGAATCTTCTGAAAATGAAAATTCTCTTTTAAAAGACATAAAATCAGCGTGGACAGAAAAAAATCTTTCAAAAACTTCAAGCAGCGAAGGAACGGCGTCTCTTATTCAAAAAGGTCTTTTATGCAAAAATCCTTCGCAGTATCTTGAAAACTACGTTTACGTAAGCAGTGCCGGCAAAAATAAATTTCTTGAAATTTTAGAAAAATATTTTGAAGAAGAACCCTTGTTCAAAGTTTACTCAGTTAACTCAAAAAAAACCGGCAGTTGAGAAGAGTGCAGGTGTTAACAAGAAAAACTGTTTTTAACAAAAGAATTCCGGCGGTTAAGAAAAAATCTTC
>CAVCIJ010000045.1:0-6668 GCA_963601995.1 bacterium
CGGTAATTCATTACAAAAATAAAAATAATCATTAAAAAAAATAATAAATCAGTAAATAAAGTAAAATACATTTTATAAAAATAAGTTTTCTGCTATATTTGAACAAGATTTTTAAGAATTATCTATTGGAGTTTTATATGGGATTTTTAAAAGATAAAGTTGCCATCATCACAGGTGGTGGTAAAGCTGTTTTAAATAATGGTGAATGTGGTTCTATTGGTTACGGAATTGCGACAGCCTATGCAAAAGAAGGTGCAAATCTTGTTTTAACAGGACGCAATGTGCAGAAACTTGAAGATGCAAAAAAAGATCTTGAAGAAAAATACGGCATTAAAGTTTTAGCCGTGCAGGCTGATGTAAATGCAGAAAGTGATAACGAAGCTGTCGTTAAAAACGTAGTAAAAAAAACAATTGATACTTTTGGAAAAATTGACGTTTTGATTAATAACGCCCAGGCTTCTGCTTCTGGAATAAAACTTGCGGACCACACAAAAGAACAGTTTGATCTTGCACTTTATTCTGGCCTTTACGCAACTTTTTACTATATGAAACACTGCTATCCTTACTTAAAAGAAACAAAAGGTTCTGTAATAAACTTTGCTTCTGGTGCAGGACTTTTTGGAAACTACGGTCAGTGTGCTTATGCTGCTGCAAAAGAAGCAATCCGTGGACTTTCACGTGTTGCCGCAACAGAATGGGCTGCAGAAGGAATCAATGTAAATGTTGTCTGCCCTCTTGCATGGACTGCCCAGCTTGAAAAATTTAAGGAAACATATCCAGACGCATTTAAGGCAAACGTAAAAGCTCCACCAATGGGACACTTTGGTGATTCTGAAAAAGAAATCGGCCGGGTATGCGTTCAGCTTGCAAGCCCTGACTTTAAATACATGAGCGGTGAAACTCTTACACTCGAAGGTGCAATGGGTCAGCGTCCATAAAATATAAAAATTTAATAAGGGCTGCTCAAAAAAAAGAAATTGGGGCAGTCCTCTAAACATCATTGAAATCTTTGTCAAAAATATTCAAAATCAACTCAAACATCAAGACTAAAAAAATCTGTTTTATTGAAAGCCGAATTTTAACTTAGCACATTTTTCGAAAAATCTCTAAAAATTGCAATTTTTAGAAGTAAGCCTGTAAATGCAATGTTTAACTCGTTACATTTTAACAAATAAAAACTCACAGAACTCGATTATAAATAATGAAAAATCTTTTTACTAAAAAATTTATAGCAGCAAAAACTTCAATTAATTTCACTTTAGCAAGAGTTCAGTAAAATAATTTCAAAACAGCATTTTACAGATGAGATTTTTTTTATTATAATGTAACAATTTATTTTTTATAATATCGAAGGCGTTCAACATCTCTTATGCTATCGCCAGCACGGTATTTTTAAGGGAACGTGATAAAAACCTTAACTAAAAATACGTTAAATTTTTTATTCACAAATTTGCGTTGCAAATTTCCTTCCCAATTGCATATTCTCATTTTTCCTGCGGATATGCTTAAAAAGTCAATTACAAAGAGAATCTTAAAAAAATTTACTTTCTAAAAGGTGAACTAAATTCGAAACTTTTCAGTTGACTTTTTATTGGAGTTATCAAATGGACTTGATTTACGGAATCAAAGACAAACCAAAGTTTGGAAAAGTTGTTGCATTTTCATTTCAGCAGCTTTTAGCAATTATGGCTGCAACAATTGCAGTTCCAGCTATTGTAGGTCATGAACTTTCAGCCTCTGCAGCACTTTTTGGTGCAGGTGTTGGAACCATTATTTACCTTCTTTTTACAAAAAGTTCCAGTCCAGTTTTCTTAGGAAGCTCTTTTGCTTTTATTGGCTCAATGATGAGCGCTTTTTCTGGAGCAGCAACACTAGGTTTAATTGAACAGGCTGGTTATTGGGGATTGATTATTGGTGCTTTAATGGCAGGTCTAGTTTACGTTGTTATTGCAATTATTGTAAAATTCTGTGGTGTTGAATGGATTGATAAATTAATGCCGCCTGTAATTATTGGACCAACTGTTGCAATTATTGGATTAAGTCTTTCTGGTAACGCAATTGGCGATCTTATGAAATCTAACTGCACTGGCGGAAGTACTTATGTTGCTTTAATTTGTGGTTTAGTAACTTTAGCAATAACAATGCTTTTTTCAACTTACGGAAAAAGGGTTGGTAAATTAATTCCTTTTATTATTGGTATTCTTTCAGGTTATTTACTCTCTTCGATTTTTGCAGGAATTGGTTATGCTACTGGTAATGAAAAACTAATCGTTATAAATTACTCAGCCTTAACTTCTCTTGATTTTACTTCAATAAAAGGATATTTTTCCATTCCTAAATTTACATTTATGCTTGGTGGAACTGTTGGATTAAAAGCCATTACAGGAAAATACATTCTTACACTTTTTACTGCTTATGTTCCAGTTGCATTCGTAGTATTTGCTGAACATCTTGCAGACCACAAAAATCTTTCTGCTATAGTTGATAAAGATTTACTAAAAGATCCTGGACTCACACGCACTTTACTTGGTGACGGTGTTGGAACAATGGTTAGCACAGTTTTTGGTGGCTGTCCAAACACAACTTACGGTGAATCAATTGGATGTGTCGCCATAACACGCAATGCTTCTACTGTTTCTATTTGGGGTTGTTCAGTTATTTGTATTTTATTCGCTATGATTTCTCCATTAGTTGCATTTTTGGAAACAATTCCTTCTTGTGTAATGGGTGGCGTTTGCATCGCTTTGTACGGATTTATTGCAGTTTCAGGATTTAAGATGTTCCAGAATGTAGATCTAAACAAAAACAAAAATCTCTTTGTAGCATCTGTAATCTTTATTACTGGTGTTGGAGGAATGGTAATCAGTTTTGGTGCAGTAGAAATCAGAACAGTTGCCTGCGCGTTGATTTTAGGAATTCTAACAAACTTAATGTTAAGTAAGGAAGAATAGTCTAAATCACAAACATCGTTAAAGTCTTAGTTTAGTCTAAAACGTAAAATTAGGGATTCAAGATAAAACTTAAGTCCCTAAAAGTCCTTAAAACTACTTAATAAATATAAAAAGGACGTTACATTTGTATTTGCATTTACTTTCCTCCTTGATGCCCGCAATAGACTTGAACAATCTTATTGTACATCTTCGAGGAAAGTTTTTTTTCTATATGCATTTGTCTCTCATCCGCATAGCAAATGATTTTCTGTGAAAATATTATGACTCGATTCATATTTTCACCGACCCCATGTGCAGTAAATAAAAAAAAGGGCTACCAGCTGACAGACCTTTCTGAAAATACTAACTTTTATACAAGTTTATTTTGCTGTAAGAGTTACTTTTCCGTTTGTAAAAGCCTCATTGTCTTTAACAATAAATGCAGTGGAAACGATTTTGCATATTCTCCGCTTTTACCAATAAGATTTATGTTTTCACCATTTTTAGAAACAGAAAACACACCACTTACAGAATAACTGTTCATATACAGACTTACCTTGCCTTATTTGAACCAAAATCGCCGTAGTCTTTAGAATGAGTTACTGTAAAGCCGTAGATTCCGCAAAAAGAAGCAATAGAGCAGTTTACAGAGAATTTTTTTTCTATCTAAAATAACAAAACATATCTTATCTACTAGATTTCACTCTAAAAATAATCCAGCTAAAAAGTTGATTTTGCAGCACCTGTTACTAATAAAATTTCATATTTAACAAAAAGCTCAACATCATGCAGACTCGCTTAGTAACAAAATTTTCTGTTAACAAAATTTCCTAAATAAAAAAAACCGTCACCAAAAGATGACGGTTTAGAGCGGTAGAAGGGAGTCGAACCCTCGTCTTCAGCTTGGAGGGCTGAGGTAATGAGCCGTTATACAACTACCGCGTTGATGTTTAAGATATTATATTTTATAAAAAAAAATGTCAATAGAAAAAATCATTTTTTTTACAAAAAAATTATATATTAGATCTACTATAACTTAGTGGACACAAAAAATGCTACATATTACTTTAGAAATGAGGAAAGTGGCATGAACACTAAGGAACGAAAGTACACAGAAGAGTTCAAAAAACAGATTGTTGAACTTTATGAAAATGGCAAGGCTGTAATAGATCTTGCCCGCGAATATGGCTTGGTAGAACAGACAATTTACAGATGGATTCATCAGTATGAACCGTTTGCAAAAAATGAACAGGGGGAAACTGTAACGCAGGCTGACGTAAAAGCTATGCAGCGAAGGATAGCTGAACTTGAAATGAAGATTGAAATCCTAAAAAAAGCCACAGCCATATTCGCCAAAACAAAGTAAAAGATAAAATTGCATTCGTAAATAAATTCAAGGATTCATATCCGATTGAAATTATGTGCAGGGTTTTGCCCTTAAATCGAAGTACATATTACAAAGATTTAAAACATAAACCCACAAAGACACAAATCAGCAATGCTCAAGTGGATTCAAAGATTCTAAAAGTTTATTACGACAGCAAAAGACGTTATGGAGCTCCAAAGATTTTCAATGTTCTTCAGAATGAAGGAGAAACTGCAAGTCTCAAGAGAATCCAGTGCAGAATGACAGTTTTAGAAATAAAGGGCATCTGGTAAAAAATCATTTCCAATGCTTTTTTACCAGATGCCTGCGAATTTTAAGTCTTTGAAATATAAAGACTTAAAATGTCGCTTTTTTTAAGTTACCTCTAAAAATTGCAATTTTTAGAGGTTCTCTTAAATCTGCCGTTGTAAAGAAATACAAGCCTGTAAAGGCTGAAAAAAATATAGAACAGAAAGAGAATATTCTGAAACAGGATTTTTCTGCAACTTCAATCAATCAGAAATGGTGTACAAACATTACTTACATTCATACTGAAAATGAAGGCTGGACAGATCTGGGATGCCAGTATACAAGTAACCTTTTTGAATCGGCTCTGGCAGAGCTAAAAATCCGCCATTCCTACAGTAAAAAAGATTATCCGTATGATAATTCCTGTATTGAATCTTTTCATTCTGTTCTGAAAAAGGAAGAGGTAAACCTTAAGAAATATAAAGATTCAAAAGCTGCTTACAATGCAATTTTTGAATACATTGAATCCTGGTATAACCGCAGGCGAATTCATTCAAGTCTGAATTACAGAACTCTGAAATCTGTTCATTCAGAATGTGAAAAACCTGCAGCATAAACTAGCATTTTTTGTGTCTACTTTATTGACTTAGGTCAATATCTTTTTCTATTCCCAAATAATCACAAACATCCTTTGCAATATTCTGCTCTGCTTCCTTTTTACTGCTTCCAGTTGCCGGTCCATAAGTTGTAGTACCAAGTTTTACAGAAACATAAAAGGTCTTTGCATGTTCAGGTCCCTTTGAAAAATCCAAATGATAAACTGGCGCTTCTTTTGAAGTCTTCTGATAATATTCTTGAAGAAGACTCTTGTAATCCTTGTTTCCCTTATTTCCCTGCACTTTTTTAATTTCAGGAACAAGATAATTTAATATAAAACGCTGCGCAACTTTAAATCCGGAATCAAGATAAAGCGCACCTATAACAGCTTCCATAGCATCAGCAAGAATTGCCTTTTTTGTGCGTCCTCCAGTATTTTCCTCTCCACGACCAAGAACCAGATATTCATCTATATGAAGTTCTTCAAGAGAAATAACAGAAAGCACAGCCTCACTAACGACATTTGCCTTTATTTTTGCAAGCTCGCCTTCCTGAGATTCTTCCATATCGTTGTAAAGATAATCAGCAACAACAAGCCCAAGCACACTGTCGCCTAAAAATTCTAGACGCTCATTATTTAAATGCTTGTACTCAAGATTTTCGTTTGAATAAGATCTGTGATGAAACGCCAGATCAAGCAGACTATATGAATGAAAAGAAATATTTGCATTTTTACAAAATTCATGAAGCTTTGATATACGCTCATAAGAAACTTTATGTTCCATCATAATTCCTCTCAGAAAAAACAGATTATAAAATTTCGATTTTTAAATATGACTTTTTAATTCTGATATTTTTCTTCAGATCTTTTAGACAATTTTAAAATCGACTTTCTAGAAGTTTATATCAATTCGGCAAAAAAAAAAAGCACAGTCAAAAACTGTGCTTTCTTAGAATTTTTAAGAAATTCAAAAAAAATTACTGCTGCTGAGACTTAATAAAGTCATATGCGTCCTTTACTGTCTCAAATTCATTAGCCTTTTCATCAGGAATCTGAATTCCCATTTCTTCTTCGATTGCATAAACCAATTCGTAAGTATCAAGGCTATCTGCGCCTAAATCACCGCGAAAAGATGCTTCCATTGTTACTTTTGCTGGATCAAGATCAAGTTTTTCAGCAATAAGCTTCTGCATTTTCTCAAATAATTCGTCCATTTTTTTCTCCTAGGATTTTACCGCTTCTTTTTAAGTAGAAAAGCTAAGGTTAAGCCTTTTTTTTAACCGTTAACTTCTGGTGTAATTACCTGACGACCACGATAGAAACCGCACTTCTGGCAAACATGATGCTGAAGAACAAGGTTTCCACAGTTGCTGCATGCAACAAGATGTGGTGTATCAAGATGCATATTAACACCGCGCCTTCTCTTAGTAACGGCTTTTGATGTTTTTGATCTAGGTACTGCCATAATTATATCCCTCGCTATAAATTTAGTATTCTGTATAACGTTGCATATAATAATACCTGT
>CAVCIJ010000046.1:0-2406 GCA_963601995.1 bacterium
ATCAATTCCTTAAAAAGAACAGGTGACTTTTTTAAAAAAATTGTAGTCGTAAAAGATTCGATTATTCCTTGGAACGATGAAAACGGCATTTTTTATATTGGTATTGAAGATTTTCTCTTAAGCGAAAACTGGAGATAATTTTTTACCAGCACTTATTATAAAATCTATAAAACTCTAAAGGATTTATTTTATGCATTACGATTATCTTCTTGTTGGTGCAGGCTTGTTTAATGCAACGCTTGCGAATATTTTTGCCTCTAAGGGTAAAAAATGCCTTATTATTGACAGGCGTTCTCATATTGCCGGAAATATTTACACAGAAAATCTTGACGGAATTAATGTTCATAAGTACGGAGCACATATTTTTCATACGGACAATAAAGATGTCTGGGATTTTGTGAATCGTTTTGCAGCATTCAATCGCTATACAAATTCTCCGGTGGCAAATTTTAATGGTGAAATTTTTAATATGCCGTTCAATATGAATACATTCAATAAAATCTGGCCTGATGTTATAACGCCTTTGCAGGCAAAAAAACGGATTGAAGAGCAGGCAGCAGAAATGAAAGGTAAAATTCCGCAGAATCTTGAGGAGCAGGCAATAAGTCTTGTTGGTCGCGATATTTACGAGCGGCTTGTAAAGGGTTATACCGAAAAGCAGTGGGGAAGACCCTGCACAGAACTTCCGCCGTCAATTATAAAGAGGCTTCCTGTGCGTTTTGTTTACGACAATAATTATTTTAATGACGCATATCAGGGAGTTCCCTGCGGTGGTTATACGAAAATGATTGAAAAAATGCTCTTTGGTGTTGAAGTTCGTTTAAATTGTGATTTTTTGGAAAATCGTTCTGAACTTGAAAATTCTGCTGATAAAGTCGTTTATACAGGAATGATAGATCAGTTTTTTGATTACTGCTATGGCGAACTTGAATATAGAAGTCTTAGCTTTGAAACAGAAAAACTTGACTGCGAAAATTTTCAGGGAAACGCTGTTGTAAACTATACAGATTCAAAAACTCCATATACAAGAATAATTGAGCATAAACACTTTGAATTTGGTACGCAGCCAGTAACTTATATTACGCGCGAATATCCTGCAACATGGAAAAAGGGCGATGAGCCGTATTACGCTGTGAATAACGAAAAAAATAATGCACTTTACAAAAAATATGCAGAACTTGCTTCAAAGCAAAATAAAGTGATTTTTGGCGGCCGCTTGGGAATGTACAAATATTTTGATATGGACGATACGATTGCCGCTGCTTTTGAGCTTACAAAGAGAATTTGATTTTTAATCAGGCAGACTATATATTTGTATTATAAAGTATGATTACGACTGTTGGTTACTATAAACTTGGAGGAATAAGATGACATTAAGAGTTGTATTGGAATATGATGATGTTGTTAATTCTTGGGCAGCATATTGTCCTGAACTTCCAGGTATAAATTCTTGTGGAAAAACCCAGAAAGAAGCTGCAGAAAATTTCAAAGAAGCTGCAAAACTTTTTTTTGAACCTTCTGATTTTAATGTTCCTGCAGAATCAAAAGTCTTGCAGATGATTATTTAGATGCCAGTAAGATTAACTGCAAAAGAAATTGTTCGTATTTTACTAGACAATGGATTTGTATTGCTTTCTCAAAAAAGCTCACATCAAAAATGGCATAATCCGAAAACTGGTGCAACAACAATTGTTCCGTGTCATGGAAATAATCAGTTGCCTATAGGCACTATATACTCTATAATTCGTGCTTCAAAACTTGACAAATCTTTGTTTGGTTTTTAAATAGTTTTAAAACTAAAGATACTAAAATTCATTCTCTTTTCTTAATTAAAAAATCAAGAAAACTATATTTTGTATACTGAGGAAAATATGATATTGAGTATTCCTGTAATTCCAAAGCGAAATAATTTTAACTTTATTCGTCTTTTTTGTTGTTTTCTGGTTATTTCTATGCATATTCTGGATTTATCTGGAACAGTATCTGTTTTAAGACCTGTTTTTGATGGTCATGTTGCTGTTTGTGTCTTTTTTATTTTGAGTGGCTTTTGGGTTACAAAAAGTTTTCTTTCTTCAAAGAATTTAAAAGAATATTTTATAAAAAGAAGTACAAGAATTCTTCCTTTATACTATATTTCTGTCGGGGGGGGCTTATAGTATTTGCGTTTGCGAGTGAACTTTCTTTAAAAGAGTTTTTTATAAATGAAGAAACCTGGAAGTATCTTTTTTGGAATTGCATATTCTTAAATTTTATGCAGCCAAGTCTTCCAGGATGTTTTGATGGAAAGTTTGTTGCTGTAAATGGGGCTCTTTGGACAATAAAAATTGAAATTGCATTTTATCTTGTTTTGCCAGTTTTAATTTGGTTTTTCAAAAAAATGAAATCATTAAAGCAATTGAATATATC
>CAVCIJ010000047.1:0-3858 GCA_963601995.1 bacterium
GAGATGTTGCTTCGGCAGAAAGAGGAATTATTTTTATTGATGAAATCGATAAAATCGGAAGAAAAAGCGAAAACACTTCAATTACACGTGATGTTTCTGGAGAAGGTGTTCAACAGGCTCTTTTAAAAATTCTTGAAGGAACACATGCTTCAGTTCCTCCGCAAGGTGGACGAAAACATCCTAATCAGGAAATGATTGACATAGACACAACAAATATTCTCTTTATTTGTGGAGGAGCTTTTGTAGGTCTTGACAAAATCATTGAGCAGAGACTTTCTTCATCATCCATCGGTTTTGGTGCTGAGGGAACAAAACGCTCTGACGAAGAAAGAATGGAACTTTTGAATCAGGTTACTTCTGACGACTTGGTAAAATTTGGTCTTATTCCAGAACTTATAGGTCGTCTGCCAATGACATGTGCTTTAAAGGAATTGGATAAAAACGACCTTAAAACAATTCTTACTGAACCGAAAAATGCAATTACAAAGCAGTTTGAAGCAAGTTTTGCAATTGATGATGTGGATCTTTCATTTTCTCCTGATGCAATTGATGAAATTGCAGAAATTGCTATAAAAAACAAAACTGGAGCACGCGGACTTAGAGCAATTGTAGAAAAGGTTCTTTTAGACTTGATGTTTGAAGTTCCAAGCGTAAAAGGAAAAAAGAAACTTGTTATTACAAAAGACATTGTTGATCGAAAATTTGTTCCTAAAGCCGAAACTCTTTTAATTGAGCATACAGCTTAGAATATCAACATAAAAAAAAAGCCGGAGTCAAATAAATTTTTAGATGAATCCGGTTTTTTTATTTTAAATAATCTTTCTTAAGATATCTTAGTGAATCTTTAAAAATTGCAATTTTTAAAGATTCTTTGAAAAAGTGATTTTTAATTTTGGTTTTTAGATTTTATAATTTCTTCAGCAATCTTTAAAATTGAAGAAACAGTTCTTTCCCAAGTAAATCTTTTTGTCCAATTAAGACCTGCAATCTTTAACTCATTGCGCAATTTTGAGTCAAGAAGAATTTTTTCAATAGCACAAGCAATCTGACTAGGATCGCTGCTGTTAAAAAAAAGTGCATTTGAACCGGTAATTTCTTTTAACGAACCTTCACTTGAGCATGCAACTGGAAGTCCGCAGGCCATTGCTTCAAGAACCGGCAACCCTACTCCCTCATTTACAGAAGGAAACACACACGCAGAAGCATTTGCATAAAGACGAGCAAAATCCGCGTGAGGAAAATATCCTGTAACAAAAATATCGCTCGCATATTCAGAAGAAAGACATGCCTTGTGAATAGCATCGCTAGAAGGTCCGTCACTTCCAGCAATTACAAGACGGTGAGGAAGATTTGTTTTTTTCTTAAAAATCTCAAAAGCCTTTATAAGTTCAAGATGTTTTTTTTCCTTATTTTGCATACGGCTTGCATAAATTATATAAGGTCTCTTTATTGCAAAAGGCTTTATGTTTACATATTCTGAATCTGAATTAAAATCCTCTGAATTATAAAAAAGCGCGTGATCAATTCCGTTATAAACAACTTCAATTTTTTTTGGATTTATACCGATTCTTTCCAAATCTTTTTTTATAAAATTTGAAGAAGCAACAATGCAGTCAGCATTTGAAAGACTTTTTTTTAAATAAAACTTTGTCCATAAACTGTCGCAATTTTTCAAAATCGAACTTGGTACATCGTTTACTATGCAAATTCCTGGAATCTGAAATTTTAAAGGAATCATTCTTGCTGCAGCAGGATAAATTACAAGATCATAGCCGCAGTTTTTTAAAAATTTTTTTGATTGAAAAGTATGCCAAAAACGCTGAGCACCTAAAGTTTCAGGAAGAGAAACTTCCACGTAATTTAGAGAACTGTTGTCACCAAGATATGTAAATTTATCTATTCCAGAACCAAAAAGTTCAAATTCAAAATCGGAAGCAGACGGAAGATTTTGGACAAATGAATACAAATAAGAACCGAGTCCGCTCTTTCCATGATCACAACCGAATGTATCAACACCAATTTTCATAGCGAACAGTATATCACAAAAAGTCTTAAATATGCTATATTCTTGATTATGAACAAAACATTTGAAGACTTAGGAATAAAAGATAATTTTGTAGAAAGGCTTAATTCACTTGGAATAAAAAAGCCTACTGAAGTTCAAGGTCAGGTCATTCCTCTGATAGAAAAAGGAAAAAATATTATGTTTCAAAGCGAAACTGGAACTGGCAAAACATTTGCATATCTTCTTCCTCTTTTACAAAATCTTGAGGAAGACATTGAAAATAAAAACGCAAGACTTATGATTGTTTGCCCTACTTACGAACTTTCTTCGCAAATAAAGTCTCAAATTCATTCCATCAGCAAAGTAAAAACTGCCCTTTGCATTGGAAGTTCTCCAATTGCACGACAGATTGATATGCTAAAAGAAAAACCGGCAGTTGTTATTGGAGGAGCCTCTCGTCTTCTTGAACTCATTCACTTAAAAAAACTTAAAACTGAAAAAATTGAAACTTTAGTTTTAGATGAAGCAGATCGCCTTTTAAGCAAGGAAATGAGGGACGACACAATTGCACTTTTGGAAAGACTTCCAAAACATATTCAACTTATAGGCAATTCCGCTACAGTCAGCGAGTTTACAAAAAAAACTCTGGAAAAGGCTCGTGATGGACTTAACGGAAGTATTTATTCCGAAGATGAAAAAATTGAATTTGTACAACTGCCAATGGAAGACGTTCTTAGAAAAAGAATAAATCACTGGGCAATCTGGTCTGAACAACGTAATAAAATCGACACACTGCGAAAATTGATAAATGCTGCTGACTTTTCAAAAATGATTGTGTTTACAAAAGATTCAAATCAAATTGAAAACATTGTATCAAAACTTCGGGCAAAAAAAATTGAATGTGAAGGAATCAGTGCAAAATCTGACAAAGTTTCAAGAAAAACTGCAATCGATCGTTTTAAAAGCGGAAAAGTAAAAATTCTTATTACAAGTGATTTGGCATCAAGAGGACTCGACATCAGCAATATAAGCCATGTTATTCAGCTTGATTTGCCAGAAAATGACGATTTTTTTATTCATCGTGCGGGAAGAACTGCAAGGGCTGGAACAAAGGGCGTAAACTGTGTTATTGGCGATGAATATGAAATGAAAAAATACAGTCAGCTTGAAAAAAGATTAAAAATCACGGTTTATCCAAAAGTAATATGGAATTCAAAAATTTATGCTCTAGATGAACTTAACTTCAAGGGCTAAAACTTTTTACTTTTTTTGCAGATTATTTTCTGACTTTTTTCAACAAAAAAATTTTACTTTCAGACTGAAAATTTATCAGTAAAAAACGCTTCTCTGCTTTTAAAATGCTTTCTATTGTTTAACGACGCCTTTTTTGCTACAATTTTCAGACTTTTGATATGAGGATAAAAACGTGTTTTTAAGAAGTCTTGAAATTTACGGATTTAAATCTTTTGCAGACCGCACACATATAAATTTTGCAGACGGAGTTACAGCGCTTTTAGGTCCTAATGGCTGCGGAAAAAGTAATGTCGTAGATTCAATAAAATGGGTTCTTGCTGAAAATAAATCTAAAAATTTGAGAGCCGACTCAATGGAAGATGTTATTTTCAATGGAACAGAAAAACGTCCGGCACTTTCAATGGCTGAAGTAACTCTTACAATTGCAAATGAAAACGGACTTCTGCCAATGGAAGATACAGAAATTGCAATTAAGCGGCGCTTGTACAGAAATGGAGAAAATCAGTATTTTATAAATAACCAGCAGGTAAATGCCACAACAGTGCGCAAACTTTTTATGGACACTGGCGTTGGAAAGGCCGCATATTCCGTTATGGAAC
>CAVCIJ010000048.1:0-14511 GCA_963601995.1 bacterium
GGTATGCTCATGCTGCCGGACTTAGTGATGTTGATAATTCTGGAAGAAAAATCAGACGCGGTGGTTCTGTTTTGAGCGATGGAGTTTTCTGCCGCAATGCAAACAGGGCAAGCAGTGTTCCTGAACTTCGCGGAGTGGATCTTGGCTTTAGAATTGTAAAAAATTATGTTGAAAATCTAGAAAGTTCATCTTTGCCAGAAGCAGAGGCTGTAGAAGCAAACACAGATACTTCTGTTTCAGAAGAAAGTGCTTATGAAACTGCCGGCGATGCAATTTTCCTTGAAGAAAATTCCTCAGATGCTTTTTCTGATGAATTAGAATTTGCTGATGAGTAAAGAACAAAAATAGTGTAAAAAGTGAGTGCATATACTATAATTGTTCCGGATACTGAAATTTTACAAAGACTTTGCGGAACAAATGACAGTAACTTAAAACTCATCGAGTCTTTTTTGGGAAGTGCTGTTTTTGCCTGTGGAAATGAACTTTCGGTGGAAACCGAAAATCCGGAGGTAGAACAGCAGTTCCGCTTTATAATTGACAGTGTTTTAGATGAGTTTTCTGACGGAAATTCTGTGCTTTCAGACGCCGAACTTTTTCATTCAATTTTAAATGATGAAGAATGTCAAAAATCTTCTTTTCCTCATTATAAAGGCAAATTCTTTTCAAAAAATTCAATTCAAATTCCAGGTGGAACAAAAAAAATATATCCCAGAACAAGGGGACAGTCAGACTTGCTTTGTGCAATGCGTGAAAATGACATGGTTTTTGCGCTTGGACCTGCCGGTTCTGGAAAAACTTTTTTAGTTGTGGCAGAGGCTTTGCGATTGCTGTTTAGTCATCAGGTAAAAAATATTGTTTTAACTCGTCCTGTTGTGGAAGCAGGCGAAAATCTTGGCTTTTTGCCGGGAGATTTATCAGAGAAAATAAATCCGTATATCAGACCGCTTTACGATTCAATAAATTTGCTTTTGCCAAAGGAAACTGTAAGGCGAATAACAGAAAGTGGTGTTGTGGAAGCAGCGCCTCTTGCTTATATGAGAGGACGGACTTTAAATGAAAGTGCTGTAATTCTTGATGAGGCTCAGAATACAACTAGAGAACAAATGAAAATGTTTCTTACGCGCATGGGTGAAAATTCAAAGGTTTTTATTACAGGCGACACAACTCAGATTGATCTGCCAAAAAAAACTCCGTCTGGATTGATTCACGCAGTTAGTATTTTAAAAGATGTTTCGGGAATTTCTATTGTTGAATTGAGTGCAGAAGATGTTGTTAGAAATAAACTTGTAAAAAAAATCATAAAGGCTTATGAAAATGAAGAATTTGAATAAAAAACAAAAAACTGCTTATGACAATAAATTTTGGGGAGACTTAAAAAATTATTTTAAGTTGAATTATCCTAAAATCATTGTTTTTTTTGTAACGTTTATTATTTTAGGCGTAGTTGCATTTTTTAAGATTTCAACTGCGTCAACTGTAGCTTCGTATAATATTGAAGATTACGAAGTTGGTCAGATTTCTGATATCACAATCAAGGCAGTCAAAACATTACCACCTACATTTGAAAGTCCGGTTGGTATTGAAAAAGATGAAAAAATTATAAAAAAAGGCTTTCCTATTACAGAAGAACAGTACGCTAAACTAAAAAAAATGGCGGAAACGAGTTCATATTTTGACGGAAGAGCCTTTGCAAATACTTTAGTTTATCTTCTTTTGCTTGAAATACTTTTTTATTTTTTTACAGGCACTGTGTTTTTTAAGAATCAGATTGAACTAAAAGAAATTATTACAGAGTGTGCCTTTTATCTTGTAATTTACATTATGACTGTTGTTGCAGGAAAAACTGCAAGTTTTTCAGATCCCTTTGCAATGTCGATTATAGTTCCGTCAGCTTTTTTTGTTCTTCTTGTGGAAATTCTTTTTGGTCAGCTTAATGCGGTTTTCTTTTCATTTATAATTTCTCTTGGGGTTTTTAATGCGGCTTCTTATGAGGTGATTCCGTTTCTGTTTATTCTGTCCACATCGCTTTGTTCTGTGAGAATTGTGCGTGATGTTCAGCACAGATCAAATATGGTTCTTGTTTCGATTTTGCAGACCCTTCTGAATGTAGTTTTTGCTTTAGCTCTAAAACTGATTTTTAATGCTCCACTTAAAGGAAGTCTTGTTGTGCTTACTGGTCTTGCGGCGAATGGTTTTATTTCAGGAATTTTGTGTCTTGGAATGCTTACTCCTTTTGAAATGCTTTTAAACACAGCATCGCCTTTCCGTCTTACAGATTTGAGCGATACAAGCAATACGATTTTTGAGGAAATGAAGGTAAATGCTAACGGAACTTATTCTCACTGCCAGAATGTTGCAACTCTTGCAGAAGCAGCTTGCAGGGAAATTGGAGCAAATTCTCTTCTGGCAAGAGTTGGGGCTCAGTACCACGATATTGGAAAACTCGACAATCCTGAATATTTTACAGAAAATCAGATTGACGGCGAAAATATTCATGACAGAATAAATCCTACGCTTTCTGTAAGTGTAATTCGTTCTCATGTAAAGCGCGGTGTTGAAAGGGCTCACGAACTTCATCTTCCTAAGCAGGTTATTGATATTATTGCTCAGCATCACGGAAATCAAGTTATTGAATTTTTTTATAATGAAGCACTAAAAACTGATCCGAATGCGAATCCGGCAGATTTTTCTTATTCCGGAACGCCGCCTGAAACTAAGGAAAGTGCTGTTGTTATGCTCGCAGATACTGTTGAAGCTGCTACTCGCACAATGAAAAACAGAAGTGTTCCAAGTCTTGATAAATTTATCTGGCTTTTAATCAATAAAAAAATAGATGCTCACCAGCTTGATAACTGCGACTTAACATATTCAGATGTAAAAAAAGTTCATGATTCATTTCTTCAAATTTTGACTGGAATTTATCATAGCAGAATTGAATATCCTGACCAAAAACAGACTGAGGCAAAAATTGATCAGGAAGTAAAAAAAGAGCATGAGGAAGCCGTTTTACAGCAGCAGAATCTTGCTTTAACTTCTAGTCAAACTGTGGAAGAAAAAACTGAGTCTAAAAAAGATAAAACCGGTGAATTTAAAAAAACTCAAAAGTCTGAAGAAAAATCAGAAAGTAAAAAAAGCAAAACCGGCGAGTTTAAAATTGCTGATTCTAAAAAAGAAAAATCATCTGAAATAAAGAAAGAATCAAAAAATGATTCAAAGGAAATAAATAATGGCAAATAGGATTCTTGTGAGCGCGGAAGAAAATTTCAGCGGAATTGAATGGATAGGCAAAGTTGATGTGTTTGCACAGAAAGTTTTGGAAAAAATGAATATTGACGGAGAAGAAATTTCCATTCTTTTTTGCGGCGATTCTTTTATACAAAAATTAAATTCTGATTATAGAAATATAAATGCTCCAACTGACGTACTTAGTTTTGAAAATGGAAGTGAATATACTGACGAGCAGGGAAAATCGTGGCTTGAGGCAGGAGATATTGCAATCAGCCTTGAAACTCTTCCAAAAAACGCTGCATATTTTGAAGTTGATGAAGACGAAGAATTAAAGCGCCTTATAATTCACGGAATTCTTCACTTAAACGGATATGATCACGGCGAAGAGCATGTTGAAAAAGGAAAAGAACCTGAGTGTGAAATGCTTAAAATTCAAAAAAATCTTATGTCTGAATTTTGCTCTGAGCATATTTTACGATAATCAGTAATAAAATGAATTGACTTTTCCGCAAAGTTCAATTTTTTAACTTAATATTAAAAGCACGATATTTTAGGTTTTGTTATTTTTAGAATTTAAAATTCGTATATAGATTTGAGAACTTTATGGAAAAATGAAGTTCTTTTTTTATGGAAAATTTTATGGGATTGTTTTCAAAGAAAAAGGAAAAAAAAGAAAAGTCTAAGAGTGAAAGTCTTGTAAAGGAAGTACAGGAAGAACTTTTAGCCGAAGAAAAAAATGATATGATTAAGGGAATTGAAGAACTTGCAGACACTGCGGTTAAGGAAGTTATGATTCCCCGCATTGATGTGGACTTTATTTCAATAGATACGGTTGGCTCTGAACTTTTGCAGAAAATAACTGCTTCTGGTCATTCTCGATTTCCAGTTTACTCAGGCTCGATTGACAATGTTGTGGGCGTTCTTTATGTAAAAGATTTGATAAAAGTTTACGCTGCAAAACAGGAAGTTGATTTAGAAAAGATTATCCGAAAACCATATTTTGTTCCTGAAAGTAAAAAAATTGACAGTTTGCTTAGGGAGTTTAAAAGACGTCATATTCATATTGCGATTGCAATTGACGAGTACGGCGGAATGAGTGGAATTGTGTGCATGGAAGATATTATTGAAGAAATTGTTGGCGATATTCAGGATGAATTTGACAACGAACGGGAAGATATTATTCCTCTTTCAGACAATGTGTGGCTTTGTGATGCGCGTGTAAATCTGGACGATTTAAATGAAACCATAGGCGCAAATTTTCCTGCCGAAGATTTTGACACTCTGGGCGGATTTGTTTTTGATCTTTTTGGAAAAATTCCTGTTAAATTTGAAAAGACCAGTTGGAATAACTATGACTTTATTGTGCAGGAAATGGAAGGTCATAAGGTTAATGTTATAAAAGTGATTTTTCATAAAGTGGAAGGCGAATAATTCCATCAGTTTTTGACTTGAATTTTGGCGGTAAAAATGAAGATAAAAGTGAATTTTAAGAAAATTGTTGTTCTTTCAGTTTTTGTATTTTTATTTGATGCTTTTGCCCAGAATTCTAAAGCAAAGTCAGCACTGGAACTTTATAATTCAGCAAAAGAATTTCAAGAACAGGATGATTATTTTTCGGCAGTTGAACTTTACAAGGAAACTTTGGATTTAAATCCTCAGTACGGAGATGCCTGGTATAATCTTGCACAGTGTTCGTATTTTTTAGGTAATTATGATCTTGCAATTTCTTATGCTGAAAAAGCAGCCCTTTATTCGCCAGATATGACGGACATTCAGAATTTACGCGGAATGTCGCTTATTTCACTTGGTCGCCTTGATGAAGCAAGAGTTGTTTTTAATTCAGTTCTAGAAAAATTTCCAAATGATGTGAATTCTAGATTTGGACTTGCAGAACTTGATCTTTATGATGGAAAAATTTCTAGTGCGCAGGGACTTTACGAAGAAGCTTTAAGACGCGATTTTACAAATTCTAAGGCTCTTCTTTCACTTGCCTTAATCAGTTCAGAAAATGGCAATTACAATGCAGCAGAAAATTATTTGACTCAGGCTTTGCTTTATCATTCAGGAGATCCTCAGGTTCATTATCTTTCATCTTATCTTGCAGCACGCAATGGAAATCTCAAAGAAGCAGAATCTCGTGCAAAAAATGCAGTTCGGGTTGATGGAAATTATGATAGAGCTTATGCTCTTCTTGCACAGATTTTGTATTCTGAGCGGCGTTATGCTGATGTAATAGATTTTTGTGAATACCGAATCAGCAAAAATAGAAATTTAAGCGATGCCTGGTATCTTATGGGTCTTGCGCAGGAAAAACTCAATAAGAATGATGATGCAATTTCAAGTTTTGAATCTGGACTTTCTGTAAATCCAGAAGACGAAGTTCTGCGGCTTGCACTCGAGCAGTTAGTTTCTTCCTATGTTGAATTGGAAGACGAGCGAAGAAATACCTGGGCAATTTATCATGCACAAAAGGCACTTGAGTATCAAAAAATTTATGACGGTCTTTCAGAGCGCTTTGAGTATCAGAAGGCACTTTCTATTGCACCTTTTAATCTTGAGTTCAGGCAGTCTTTTGCTGATTTGCTTGAGCGCGAAAATTTATACGAATCTTATTTTGAACAGCTTAAATTCATTAAGGAAAGCAAAACCTCTTCTTCTGCGACTCAAAATCAAATTCAAAGAGACGAAAATTCTCCAGTACTTTCTTCTGTAAAAAAAACTGCGGCTGAAGTAAAAAATGACGACGTTATGGAAGCACTTGAAAGTATGCTGAAAGACAATCTTGGTGCAAAATGGAATGTTCAGCCGTTTTTCTTAGATAAAACTCGCTGGAAAATTGGAATTTATTTTGAAGAAAAGCCGGTTCAGTTTTTGCATTCGGGACTTGAAAAAATAATTGCCAAAAGTGCGAAGGATATTTTTGTGGGAATTCCGCAGACTTCCGTTGATGTAAAAAATGAGGCGGTTTCAGGATACGGAGATGCTTTTAGAGGAGCACGCAAAAATCATCAGGATTATTTTGTGATTCTTAATTGCCAGGAAACAGAGCGCAGTTTTGAAATAAATGCAAATATTTATTCTGCAAGAACTGGAACCCTAACTTCATCACTTCATATTTACAGAACTGGAAATGATAAAATTGCAAAAAGTCTGCGATATTTTAGACAGAGCATTCTTAGTATGCTTCCAATACGCGGAAAAATTCTAAAAAATTCTTCGGGAACTTTGCTGATTGATCTTGGAAAAAATGACGGTATAAGTGTGAATGCGGAATTTGATGTGGTAAAAAAAGGTGCAATTCTTACAAATGATAGCGGTCCTGGAATTTTTTACAAAGATTCTGATTTTCTTGGAAAATTTGTTGTAAGTACTGTGAATGAAGAAATTTCTGAAGGTGAGTACACAAAAAAAGGCTTTTACGACACAATGAATATTGGCGATGAAGTTGTTTTAGTAAGTCAAAATGATTTTGACGATTCTGAAAGTCTTGCAGAGGACACAAGACCTGCTGCAAATAGTCAGGGAACTCCTGCAACATCTCAGGCAATAAATGAGCAAAAGAAAAATTTAAAAGAAGATTTAAAATCTCATCTTGAAGAAACTGAACTTTTGCGTCTTATAAAAGATATAAACTGATAAAAATCATCTTAATTCTGTAAAAAAGCAGAATTGAGACCGAGTAAATTTAAAAAATCAAAATTATTCTGGAATTTTATAAAGATCTAGAGTGCTTTCTGACCATTTTCTTGAAAGAGAAGGATAAGTGTCCTGCAATTCAAGAAATTTTGAAAGTGCTGCCTTATAATCTCCGCTAAAATAATAAGATTCGCCAAGATAAAATCTCGCTCTTAGGGCAACTTTTTCGTTTCTGTTTTGCGCCAAAAAATTGCTTAAGTCATGAATTGCTTTTGTATAGTTTTTTTTGATAAAAGAGGTTCGCAAAACTTCAAACAAAAGATATTCGTCCCCGCTTGCAGGACTAACTAAATCTTCTTCAAAAATATAAGGTTCAAGAATATTTTGCTCTTTCTCAGTCTTTTTTGTAAGTGAAAGCGCTTGTTTTTCGGCATTTGCTGTGATTGTACTTTCGTGCTTTTTTTCGCTTCCAAGAATATCAATGAACGGAAGTGGAAGTTCTCGAAGTGAATTTTCATAAGTCTTTTTTTTATTTTCAGATTTTTGCTCAGAAACTGAAACAGTTGAAGCTTTTTTTGTTTTTACCTTTGCTCCGTTAACAGTTGCATTTACGCCTGGAAGAACAAGAGTGTAAGGCGTTCCCTGTCCAATTTCTTGTGGAGAATCAAGTTCCTCATCATAATACAAGTCTTCTGTTTCTCTGCTGCCGGCCATTGTTAAGGAAATTACGGCGTAGTAATAATCGCAGCTGTCGTTCACTCTGTCATTAAAACTTACTGTTCCCTGCGGAAGACTTGCAAGCGGCTTTAATGAAGAAATCTGCGGGTAACTTGTGATTGGTTTTGTGTCGCGGTAAATTAAAAGCGAGTTTATGTAAAAATTCTGTGTTTTTAGCGGAAGATTCCAGGAAATTGTTATGACTGAATTAGAAACGCCCATCGCTTCAATTCCAAAAATCAGCGGGCTTGAATTTTGCGCAAAAGATTTTCCTAGAAAAAGAAATGTGAAATTTGCAAAAATTATCCAGAATTTGACTTTTTCAAAATGTCTCATACTTGAATTGTGTATCAATTTTGACGGTTTGACAAGATAAACTGATTAAACTATTCTATATTATATGTTTGTTTCGGTGATTGCAGAGCCAGGAAGCGTTGACAGCGGAGAGGCGATTTTTAGTCTTTTGTCTCAAATGGGTTTTAAAAAAATCCAGAAATGCTGTTGGGAAAATATGAAAATGAGCGATGCTGATCTTGCTCTCCTAAAAAAAAATATTGACAATGTTACAGATTATTATGATACAGTTCGTTTTTATCAGTTTCCGGTGAACGGAATGTTTGCAATTACTGAACTGAAACAGAAAAAATGGCGCAGATGTCAGTTAAAGTCTGCGGAAAAAAATAAAAAATCTCTTCCCCAAAAGTGACTTTTTTACTGATGAATTTTTATCTCAAATCTGCTGATAATGAAAATTCAATTAAGTCATTTCAGAAAAAATGCTCAACCTAAAGTGAAAATTTTGAAAATAAAAAAAATAAAATCGGTTTAATAAAAAATTGACCGCGTGAAAATTTGATTTTTTGTGAGGAAATAAAATGCTTGAAGATTTAAAAGAGCCAGTTCAGACTTTAATGCAAGATGTTAATGATGTTTGGGGTAGGCTCGACACTGACGAAATAAATAAAAAAATTGCTGAAAAAGAAGCTCTTACAACTGCTGATGGATTTTGGGACGACAATGCAAAGGCTACAAAGGTTATGAACGACATAAAAATGCTGAAAGGTCGGATTGAACCCTGGAAAAATCTTCGTCAGCAGGTGGAAGATATTGAAACTCTTTATGAACTTGGAATGGAAGAAAATGATCAGAGTGTTGAAAAGGAAATTCAGGAGCTTTACAAAAAGGCAAAGGATGAATTTGATCACCTTAGTATTTTGAATTTACTTTCTGATGAAGTTGACAAAAACGACTGCTTTCTTTCAGTTCATTCTGGTGCCGGTGGAACTGAAGCATGTGACTGGACTTTTATGCTAAGCCGAATGTATCAGCGTTGGGCGGAACGTCACGGTTATAAAGTTGATGTTCTTTCTCAGGAAGAAGTTGAAGGCGGTTTAAAATCTATAAATATGAGAATTTCAGGTCCTTATGTTTACGGCTATACAAAGGGAGAGGCTGGAGTGCATCGTTTGGTAAGAATTTCTCCTTTTGATGCAAATGCACGGCGTCATACTTCATTTGCTTCGGTTTATGTTTTTCCAGTTCTTGATGACAGCATTGAAGTGAATATTGATCCAAAAGATTTGCGTGTTGACACTTACCGCTCTGGCGGAAAAGGAGGTCAGCATGTTAACAAAACTGAATCTGCGGTTCGCTTTACACATATTCCTACTGGAATTGTTGTTGCATGCGACAGTGAAAGATCTCAGTTGATGAACAGGGCGACAGCAATGAGTATTTTGCGTTCAAGACTTTATGAATATTATAAAGAGCAAAAAGAAAAAGAAAATGAAAAATTCGCCGGTGAAAAAAAAGATATTTCTTTTGGAAGTCAGATTAGATCCTATGTTTTTCAGCCGTACACAATGGTAAAAGATCACCGCACAAAATATTCTGTAGGAAATATTCAGGGCGTTATGGACGGCGATATTGACGGATTTTTGGATGCATGGCTTACTGCAAAATGGAAGGGGCTTCCTGCAGCAGGCGATGATGACGATGATTTGGATGATGAATAATTTTTTTAGCCCGAAGCTGAACTTTTATGAAAAACGGATTTTTTTCAATAAAAAAAATTTTATTTTCTCTTATTTTTGCATTTCTGGCATTTTTTTCTTATGGAGATGACTGGATTTTAGCAGCGCAGAAATTTGACTTTGCAGAAAAAAATTCAACCCGAACCAGTTCCTTAGAAGCACAGGCAGAACTTTTGCCCCGCCTTATTCTGGAAAAACTTGCTTCTGAACTTACGCGCTATAGTCCTCAGGAAGAAATTGCGGAGCGCGAACTTTCTAACTTAACAACAGAACGTCTTTCGCTTTTTCTTCAGCTTTCAAAAGAAGTCAAGACTAGAGACAGTCTTATTTTATCTTCTTCGGATTCAAAGACTTTAAAAAAAAATATTGCTGCCGAAGAAAAAAAAATTAAGGAAATTCAAGATAAAATCGATGAAAATTTAAAAAAGTCTGAAGAAATAAGAAAACGCATTTCGCCTCCAAAAAATTCTTCTCCTGAAAATGATTTTAGTGGCGGAAGAAAATTTTTTGATCGCCTTTCAAAATTTTTTACGGATGAAAAAGAAGACGAAAGTCAAGGTAAAAATGAAAATGTAAAACTTTATAAAGACAGCGAAAGTGTTCTTTTTGATCCTGGAAAAATTAGCTTTGAAAGTTCTGATTTTGAAAAAAAAGTTCTTTCTGAAAAAATTAACGCGCTTTTAAAAGGAGTAATCACATCCTACGGAAATTATGCTTCGGTTACAGTTTCGCTTTATATTTTTCCGGGAAAGAATTTGCAGGGAACTATAACTGAAGTCGGTTCGCTTGATGACTTTTTGACTATTGCTTCAAACATTGCATTTCGCCTGGTTCCTCTCATTACAAATAATCTTCCAGTTGAAATTTTTATTACGCTTAGCCCTGAAGAATGTGCAAAAAATGTAAAACTTTCTGTTGACGGAGTTGTGCACAAAGGAATTCCAGAAAAATTGACTGTTTCTTCGGGACTTCATAAAATTCAGTTTGAATGTGAAGGTTATCTTTCAAAAAGTTTTAGTTATAATTTTTCTTCCGCAGATAAATTTCACGTTTATGCGGTTCTTTCAAAAGAAAATTTAAATGAAATAAGTTTCAATCTTTTGAATCCGGCAAATGGAAAATTTTATGCAAACGGAAAATATGCTGGCGATTCAAGTTTAGAAAATCCGGGAACTTTAATTAGTGTGAATGGCGAAAATGTTTTGGGTCAATTTGTTTCTGAGGAACATTCTGTAAAAAAAGTAAAAAAGCAAATTTCTGATGAAAATGGAAAAACTAAAACTGTTGTAGAGGAAGAAAAAGGAGATGCACTTTCGTTTTTTTATTTTATTCCTTCAAATTTGCAGCAGGAAGAAAGACCCTTGGCGGTAAAAACTGTTGCTCAAGACAATCACGCTGTTATTGAAAAACGCAGAATTTGGACTTACCGGGGATATTCTGCGCTCGTTCTTTCGCTGCCTGTTACCATTTTTACAAGTGGAAAATATCTTGCTGCAGGCAGGGCTTATTCTTTAGGTCGCATTGATGATTATAATGAAGTTTTACTTTGGAACACAATGCGTTATGGTGGACTTGCGCTTACAGGTGCTTCTGCCGGATTTTTTGTGTATGAAATTGTGCGTTACTTAGTTGCAGCGAATTCAGTTCTTCCAAAAAATGTAAAGCCTGTTGATTCTGATGAAATAAAAACTTCGATAGAAAGTTTACCTTCTTTTGAACAGGAAAAAAAATTTGAAAGTCTTGAAAATAATCTGAATGAAGACAAAAATATAAATTCTGAAGAAGAAAATTTTAGTGCGGTTCAAGAAGTTTTTGAAACTGCTGAAAATTAAAAATATGAGGATTTTATGGCTAAGCTTTCGTTTGCACAGAAATTTAAGTCGCTTTTTGGATTTTACAAAACTGCGCCAAAAGAATATTTTGAGGAACTTGCGGACGCTCTTATTGAAGGCGATTTAGGCGCGAAAAACGCAGTTGAAATTGTTGATGAACTTGAAAAAATCTGTAAAGAAAAAAAAATAAATGCTCAGGAAGAGATTTCACTTGAACTTAAGGCAATGCTTTTAAAAATGGTCAGAAAGGCACAAATTTCTTTGGATAAGTCTAAGGTAAACGTCTTTATGGTTCTTGGCGTGAATGGAGTTGGAAAAACAACTTCTGTCGCAAAAATGGCACATCTTTATTCTATGCAGAATTTTAATGTGATTATGGCTGCGTCCGACACTTTTAGAGCGGCGGCTGTAGATCAAATTTCTATGCATGGAGAAAAACTTGGACTTAGGGTAGTAAAGCACCAGATGGGAAGCGATCCTGGAGCGGTTGTGTTTGATGCCTGCGATGCTCTTCGCTCTAGTGGCGGCGGAATTGTGCTTGCGGATACTGCAGGCCGCCTGCATAACAAAGAAAATCTTGTGAATGAACTTAAAAAAATTGAACGAATTGCCTCTTCAAAAGCAGACCCAGGTTGTTGCTATAAAATTCTTGTAATTGACTCAACTACAGGACAAAATGCTGTTTGCCAGGCGGAAGCTTTTAATGAGGCTGTGGGACTTGATGCTTTGATTCTTACGAAATATGACTCAACTGCAAAGGGCGGTTGCCTTATTTCAATTGGAAAGGAACTTGATATTCCTGTTCTTTACGTTTGCGACGGTGAAAAATACGAGAATATCAGAGAATTTGAAAGCGAAAAGTATATAAATGAATTTTTAGGACTTTAGGTGAAGAAAAAAAATGGATTTTGCTTATGCACTCATTTCTTTTTATCTTTTACTTCCAGTTCTTTATCCGGAACAAAAAAATTTACTTAATCTCGCAAAGCCCAATCAGAATGAAAAAGAAAATTTTGTTACAAGACAGGAACTTGTTGAATTTTTATCTGCAAAAAATGATTTGGACTCTTTGCAAAAAAATATAATTCCTTATGGGCTTGAAAATGAATTTGATGAAAATTCTGAAGTCAAAAACGAATCTTCTTCTGAACAGGAAATTCAAAAAGAGGAAAGTGCAACTCAAATCATTTTAAAATCTTCAAGCAACAAAATAAGGCTTTTTAAATTTGGAGAAGAGCAGTTTTGCCTTGATTCAAATAATCAGAAAAAATCACTTGTAAGCGTCAATTCTGAACTTTTTACGCTGAGTACTTATGACGAAAAATCGCGGCTTGTAGAATTTGTTGAATGGCAGAATGCCAGTACTTTAGACGCTTCCATTATGCTAAGAAAAATTTCATATTCGTACAGCGAAGAAACTGATTCTGAAACGAAAATTCCAAAAATCATTTTGACTGCAAGGCGCGAGGAAAATTTTAAGGAAAAAACTCTTACGCTAAGTGAGTTTGATGAAAATTCTCTTTTAAAAAGAAATGACGTTTATTCTGTTGAAAGTGATGGAAAATATTTTAAAACGCAAAGCAGTGCATTCGATTATGACGATGAAAAAAGACTTTTGCTCTGGCGCGAAATAAATTATTACAAGGAAGGCGATGAGGCGGCAAAAATTTCAAAGCTTTCAAAAAAATATTCGTACAGGTACAAGGAAAATTTCGAAAATCCTGATATTGAATATTTTGAAAATGACATTCTTCGCTTAAAAACAGAATATCTTTCAGATTCAGATTATGTGGAAACTTCATATTTTGACGGCGGACTTGAAATAAAATCTTATTACGAAAACAATGTAAAAGTTTTTTCAAAAATCGAATCTTCTAAGTCTGAAAATTCTGAAGAAAAAAATCCGAGTTAAAAAATACTGAACTGGCAGGAAAAAAATTTTATGAAAAATAAATTTCGCTGGATACTTTTTGTTTCAAGAAAAATCAGCAGGGTTGATAAAAATGCACGAAGTAGCGCAAGTTCTACTCTTGCTTCACTTGGAGTTTGTTTTGGCGTTATGGCACTTATTGTTGTTATGAGCGTTATGAACGGATTTCAGCGGAGTTTTATTGATTCAATTCTTGAAATTGCTTCATACCATACCAGGGTTTACGATTTTACTGAAAAGGAATCCCTGCAGTTTGAAAAATTCTGTTCGGAGCAAAAATATATTCGTTCGGCAGTTCCGTTTTTCGAGGCTCAGGGACTTATGACTGGAATCGGAAGAATAAGTGAGCAAAGTGCAGTTTTGGTCAGGGCAGTTCCAGAAAATATCTGTGATGATGAAGGCTTTAAAAAAGAACTGAATGTTTTTTCGGGTAAGTTTGATTTGAGCGAAAGCGGTTCAATTGTAATCGGAAATTCAATTGCAAGAAAACTTGGTGCAAGGGTTGGAAGCAAGGTGAATATTGCTGCTTTGAGCGGCTCTTCTGACGCAGCTTTGCTTTCCCAAAATAGAATTTTTACTGTTAAGGGAATTTTTTATTCAGGTTATGCAGATATAAATTCTTCTTACGCTTTTATAAATATCAATGAGGCAAAAAAATATTTTGGCGAAGGTTCTCAAAAAATTTACGGAGTCAAATTCGATCGGACAAGTCAGGATTCACTCTTTAAGGCTCAGATGAAAAAGTCATTTCCTGATGCAAAATGCGAGTCTTACCGGGAGTACAATAAGAGTTTTTTTGGCGCACTCAGAATGGAAAAAAATATGCTTTTTCTTGTGGTATTTTTAATTTTTATTGTTGTTGCGGTAAATATTTACAACGGAATGAAAAAACTTGTCTTTGAAAGAAAAACTGACATTGGAATTTTAAAATCTTTTGGTGCTTCAGATTTTGATGTTCAGAATATTTTTATTGCGCAGGGATTTTTTACAGGATTTTTTGGAGCCTTTCCCGGACTTTTGCTTGGAATTTTTATGTCGTGCAATATAGATAAATTTTTTATTCTGCTTTCAAAAATTCAGTATTATTTTGAACTTGCTTTTTGTTTAATTTTTAATCCGCAGAATGTTTATTACG
>CAVCIJ010000049.1:0-4353 GCA_963601995.1 bacterium
ATCTCTTTCAGCACAAATTTCAACCTTTCCTTTAAGCGCATTTTTGTTTGGAAAAGTTATGCCGATTGGAATTTTAAGTTCTGTGATTGTTTCGCCTTTAATTTCGTTTTTTTTAACTCTTTCACTTTTTGCAATCATTTTAAGTCTTCTGTTTCCTTTTTTCTCAAATTTCTTTGGAATTATCTTGAATTTGTTGTATAAATGTATCGTTGGAATTGTAAAAATTTTTGCTCTTGTTCCGCCTCTTGATTTTAGTTTTTTGGAGAAAATATGAATCACCCTGACTATAATTCGCCTTCCGCATTAAAAGCTTTTTTGGATCAGAATGGAATGGCTATGCAAAAAAAATTCGGTCAGAATTTTATGATTAATTCGTCAGCTAGAAAAAAAATTGTTAGTTTACTTGATCCTCAGCCGGAAGAACTTATTTGGGAAATTGGACCGGGACTTGGCTGTATGACTGAAGAAATTTTAAATTGTGGTGCAAAACTCACGGTTTTTGAAATTGACTGCGGATTTATAAAAATGCTTCATCAGTTTTTTGAAGAGGAAGAAAAAACTTCCAGATTTAAAATTGTTGAAGGGGATGTTTTAAAAAACTGGAAAAAAGAGTTTGATGCACAGGAGAAAATAAATCTTGTTCCTGCAAAATTGAGCGGAAATTTGCCGTACAACATTGCCGCCACCTTTATTGCAGAAACCGTAGCTGAAAATCTTATTTTTGAAAAATGCAGTTTTACTGTTCAAAAGGAAGTCGCACAAAGAATGGCTGCATTGCCTTGTACAGAAAATTATTCTGCTTTTAGTGTTTTGATGCAGTGGGCTTATGACGTAAAGCCCGGACTTGAACTTTCTCCTGGAAATTTTTGGCCACGTCCAAATGTTGTTTCTCAGAATGTAATTCTTGAAAAGAAAAAAAATCCTTATGTTTGCAAAAATCCTAAAATTTTCTTAAGGCTTGTGCATGCTTTATTTTCGAGTCGTAGAAAAACTATTTTTAATAACATAAAGCCTCTTCTGCAAAAAAATATGAATGCTGATGAAATTTTTATTCAGTCCGGAATTGAAAAGTCAAAAAGGGCAGAAGAACTTTGCGTTCAGGATTTTATAAACTTGAGCGATGTTTTTGCATCTGCTATAATCTAGCCTATGACAAGCGAAGAAATTTCTGAGAATTTTTGCAGGCTTAGGGAAGAAATAAGGAAAAGTGAAAAATCAAGCGGCCGGTGCGAAGGAAGCGTAAAACTTTGTGCAGTTTCAAAATTTCATCCAATGGAAGATGTTTTGAGTGCTTTAAAAGCGAATCAAATTTTATTTGGTGAAAACAGGGTTCAGGAAGCTTACAAAAAATTTACTGATTTAAAAAATTATATTGATGAAAATAATCTTGCATTCAAGAGCGAGGTGCACATTATTGGTTCACTGCAAACAAACAAGGTAAAAAAGGCATGTGAGATTGCAAGTGCAATTCAGTCGGTTGACAGGGAAGAACTTCTTGCTGAAATTGAAAAACAGTCAGCTAAACTGAATAAAAATATGAATGTTTTTTTTGAGCTTCATACAGGCGAAGATTCTAAAAGCGGATATCTTTCAAAAGATGCACTTTTTTTGAGTGCAGAAAATCTTGTTTCTGGAAAGTATCCTCATATAAAAGTTTTGGGACTTATGACAATGGCGCCTTTTACAGAAAATGAAGCTTTAATAAGAAAATCCTTTTCTGAACTTAGAAATGTACGCGATGAATTAAAAATAAAATTTCCTGAACTTCATGCCGACGAACTGAGTATGGGAATGAGTGGTGATTTTAAAATCGCGATTGAAGAAGGCAGTACTATTGTAAGAATTGGAACTGCTCTTTTTGGCGAGCGCGATTATAATAAAAATTAAATTCATATTTTTTACCTGCTTCTGATTTAGAAGTTTTTTTAAGGATTTTTTAGAATGAAAAGGATAGTTTCTTTTGCAGTTCTTTTAATTTTTTTTCTCGGATCAGTTTTTGCAGAAACTTCGTCTTCTTCAAGTTCGGAAATAAAGGCTTATGGAAAAGATGAATTCCCTGAATGGGCAAAACATCTTCGACGCACAGAAATTATTACATTCGGTTCTATGCCCTTTGTTACAATTGGGGTTTCTTTGGTCTACGGTTCGTTTTTGTATTTTACAGGTGATATTGATTCTTTTCCGAATCCACTTGATAAGAGTGAAAATTCTTACACAGAAGATCAGCAGCTGAAAATTGTGGGAATTTCTCTTGGTGTAAGTGCGGTTTTTGGACTTACGGATCTTGTTATAAATCTAGTAAAAAGTCATAAAAAAAATCTAGAAAATAATCTTATTGAGCAGCAGAACAATTTGATTGTAGTTCCGCTGAATGAAAATGAAACCGTCTTTAAGCGCGAAAATAATGATATAAAAATTCCTGATGAATTTTCTGAAGAAATGAATGAAAGTCAGCCTGACGGATTTTTTGAAGAAAATTAAAAATCAGCAGTTTTGATAAAAATGAATGTTTTAGAATGTAAAGTTCCTGATGATTTTATTGGCAGCGAGCGTCTTGATAAATTTATTTCATCTCTACCTGGCGGAATGAATCGCAGTCATTTAAAATCCGTTGCAGAAGAAATTTATGTGAATCAGAAAAAAGAAAAAATTTCCTGCAGGGTAAAATCTTCTGATTCAATAAAAATAATTTGGAAAGAAAGTTTTCCCTCCAAATATGAAGCGGAAAATATTCCTCTTGAAATAATTTATGAAGATAAAAATGTGTGCGTAGTAAACAAGGCGCAGGGAATGGTAAGTCATCCAGCTCCTGGCAATTGGAGCGGAACTTTGGTTAATGCGCTTTTGTTTCATTTTGGAAAAAATTTTATTAGCGAACTTGATCCTGAAAAGAATACAGAGTCTGAAATTCTTGCAAACCGGCGTCCAGGAATTGTGCACAGGCTTGACAAGGAAACTTCTGGAATTATTATAACTGCAAAAAATCCTGAAACCCATGAATTTCTTTCTGCTCAATTTAAAAATCATAAGTCAGTTGTAAAAGAATATATTGCAATTTGTGTTGGTCGCCCACAAAAAAAATCTGGTGTTATAAAAACCCAAATTATACGCGATCCTAAAGATAGAAAAAAATTTAAGTCGAGTCTTGATGAAAATGAAGGAAAATATGCCGAAACTCATTACAACTGCATTGCCTGTTACGGAAATTATTCTCTTATGTGCCTCAGAATAAAAACTGGCAGAACTCATCAGATTCGCGTTCATTTAAAATTTATAAATTGTCCGATTTTAGGTGATTCAATTTATTCAAAATCTGACAAAAAATTTCCCGACGCAACGCTTATGCTTCATTCAAAAAGGCTTAAAATTCTTGTTCCTAAGGATTTTTCTTCTATTCCTCCAAAAGCTGAAGTTATGGAATTTAAAACTCAAACTCCACTGCGCTTTAAAAAAGTTTTAAAAGTTTTGCACCGCGACTATAAAAAAGATATTTTGCAGGATTAAAAAATGACTGATTCTATTTCGATTTTGCACAGTTATTCTGAAAATGAGCCGTTTTGGATTTTGAATAAAAAGGCATCTGTTCCGAGTGCGCCTCTTAAAGAAGGAGATTTTAGTGCTCTTGGTGAACTGATAAAGATTTGCCCCGAAGCAAAAAACGTTTCCGGCAGAAAAAAAATTGAATACGGACTTCTTCACAGAATTGATACTGAAACTTGCGGACTTTTGCTTATTGCTGGTCGTCAGGATTTTTATGATGAAATTTTTGACGCACAGAAAAACGATCTTTTCTTAAAATCTTATTCCGCTGAATGTGAAAAATGTACTTTTATAACTTCATTTTTTGACGGATTTCCTCCACCGCCAGAAGATTTTATTTCCGGCAGAGAAAATGTTATTTCTTCAAAATTCAGGTATTTTGGAAAGCATAATTTTTGCGTAAGACCGGTTTCTTCTCAAAGCGGACTTGCTTCTCAAAAAAAATCTTCTCAAAAAATTTATACTACAAAAATTTTTCTTGAAAAAAAAGGCGAATCTTATTTTGCCCGCGCTAGAATTGCTCAGGGATTTCGTCATCAGGTGCGTTGTCATTTGGCGTGGTGCGGATTTCCTGTAAAGGGCGATATTTTGTACAATCCAAATGCAAAAGAAAATGACAAAATGAAATTCTCTGCTTCCGGGCTTTATTTTTCGTGGAATGGAAAAAATTTTTCTTTCGAACTGTAATTTTTTTAGAATAAAATTTCATTTTTTAAAAGAGTCTTAAAAAAAATCTGCAAAAAACTTCTATTGACAGGATATTTTGTTTTTTATAAAATCTTCAAAGATTTGCCCGAATGGTGGAATTGGTAG
>CAVCIJ010000050.1:0-2883 GCA_963601995.1 bacterium
CTGCTTTATAACCTCGTTCAAGTCATGATAAACAAGGTCGTACTCGTCAAAAAGAACGGAATCAGCCGGATTTTCAGAAGTTTCTAAAATCTGATTTCTTAAAAATGCGGCAGAATCAAAACGACGGAGCTTTTCTGTAAAATTTTCTTCAAGTTTGGAAATTATAAAGATAAGATTTTTATTTATAGAAGAAACTTTTTTTGCCTTTTCAATAACCGCATCCGTTTCAAAATCGCGTGCGTCAAATTTTTCAGCGTTTTCAAAATCCTTAAAGATTGCAAAAACACAGCCGTCACAATTAAATTTTTTAGAAAAATCAGCCCAGTCTTCATTCTGCAAAAATTCTTTTTCAGAAATAAAAACAAAGCGGAAGTAGCGCGTCATTCTGTTTTTAACGTTGTACGAAACCGGATAAATAAATTTCTGAGTGTTAAAATTGTTCAGAATATCAACAATGCTCACAGTTCGCCGGCGTTTTTCAACGCAGTCAGAAATCAAAGACGGAACATCAATGCCAGAGTTCGCCTTTAACTGAAGATAATTGTTGTGAACGTTTAAGTAAACAAAGCCTTTTTCAGACAAGTTTTTTACAGCCGTACGGATTTCTTCACGCGAAAATCCTGCGTCATCGTAAAGCGCAAAAAGAAAATTCAAATCCGGGGAAAGCCGCTCAAACTGATTCAGGCAGTAAATCAAGGCGATTGTTTTTACAATTTTTGCTTCAAGCGAATTTTTTTCTGTCTGGCGCAAAATTGCAGAGGCAACAAGATAATATTTTTTGATTTCGCTTGTGTAGTTTTCAGCAAAGAGCAAATTTTCAAAATAGTCAAAAAGAATGTCGGGCGTAAAAAGAATAATTTTTGAGTTCTGCAAAAACTTTTCACCGTCCGCACAAGTTTTTTCAATAAGAGAAGAAAATCCGTTCTTGTCGTTTCCAGAAAGAAAAGTAAAAAGCGTGCGTTCATTCTGCGCAACTTTTTCAGAAAGCCGCGGCAGAATATACGTTGTAACCGGATGAAGCGGATACGCGCCGTAAAGAATTGTGTCTAAAAAACTTTCTTCAAGGTTTGCAAACAGGCGGAAACTGCCGTTAAACCAGACATTTTTTAGATTTTCAAACTGAGTTTTATTTTGTGCGCAGAATTTTTCCCATTCATCACTCTTTTTTAAAATCGCCGCGCTAATCAGACTGTAGACTTCTGAATAATTGTTATAAAGATGAATGTGGCTAAAACGCTCAGAAACGCCTTTCCAGCCGTCAACTTTTTGCTTTGGAAGAATGTCTATGTAGTTTTCAATTTCCTTGTGGCAAATCAAAAGAAGATGAAGCTGCTCTTTTCCGCTTCTGTCGCAAAGCTCTGCAAAATCCTGCAAAAGTTTTGTGTCTTTAACAGTCGCGTGCGCAATGCTCGACTCAAGGTATTTTCCAAATTCGTCGTAAACAACAAAAATTCCGTTATAAAGTCCTGTTTCGCAAAGTTTTTTGCACGTTTTTTCGTATACTTCAACAACGTCAAAACCGCTGAACGGATTAAATTCACTCCCGGAAGTAAGAGAAGGATAAAGTTTTTCAAATTCTTCAAAAAAGTCAGCATTGTAATTTAAAAGCTGCCGCTTAAATTCCTCAGGTCTTACAGAAGCATGGCTTTTGAATTTTTCAAATGTTTCAGGATATTCTCTTTCCCATTTTTCAATCATTTTTACAGCCGACTCAAAATGAGTTTCTGGCATAAGGTTTTTAAATTCTTTCTTTTTTAACGTCAGATTAAGAGCGTACAAAAATGACTGCGCAAGGCTCTGCGAATTTCCGTTTATCACAATTGGCAGGAGCCTTTTCCTGCTTTTTATGTATTCAAGAATATTTTGGGCAACCTGAGGATTTTTCTCTTTGATTTTTGAGGCAAGACCTTCAAAAACTTCCCTTATTTCGGGATTACTATATAGAAGAGAAAGCGTTTCCAGCACAATATACGACTTTCCTTTTCCATATGGTCCGATTAAAATCCCCGCACGTTTTGCAGACTTTGCGTTTTCTTCATTTTGACCAACCTCATTTTTTGTGCTTAAAACAGCTTCTTCAATAAACTTTATGGCTTCTGCTGTCGGAATAAATCCTTCAATTTTTTTTGCATTGTCAAAGTCGAACGCAATATTCACAGAGGACTGAAAATTTGTAGAAGCAGCAATCATCGTGTTTTCCTGTAATTTCATCTTTTTAGTTCCTCGTAATATTTTTTAATGCAGTTTTCATAATCAAAATCTTCGCAAGAGTTTTCTTCCAGATTTTTCCACGGCAAAAGACGCACAACATCAAGTCCTGCCGTCCGCACAACTTTTACAAAATCTCGTGTCTCAAGTTCGCTTAAAATATCCATCAGGGTAATCACATCAAGATTAAAAAGTTTTCCCGCACCGAATTTTTTGTTCTGAATGTCAGAAAGCGGAATCTCAAAATTTTTGTATTCAATTCTTACCACTCCGTCGCCCTCTTTTTTTGAGCACATTCTGTAAAGCACGGCAAGAAAAACAAGCGGCGGAATATTCTGTTTTGGAGGAATCACCTTTCTGTAAAGTTTTTTTCCACTTCCAATGCAGTCAACAAGCCCAAGCTCAGCAAACGGAGACTCAATATTGTCTTCCGGGTCAATTTCTGAGCCTTCCCTAAAACGAGAAACATAAGTGTTTACAAGACATTCAAAATCGCTTTCAAAAGAACTAAGTGCCGTTGAGCCTCCGTTCATTCTGTCAAAATTCTGCAACGCAACAACAAAATCATCTTTTGAAAATTCCGTAAAATTAAATTCATTAAAGAAAAAATACCAGCTGGTCGCATTTTCAATATTCAACGCAAGTTCCGCCTGCAAAAGCCAGAGAGTTCCAGCC